>JACZKT010000664.1 GCA_014859905.1 Rubrivivax sp. | reverse complement strand
CCGCATCGCCGCACACGCCGTGGTCGGCACTCAGTGCCATGTGGGCGAGGGCGCCGAGGTCGGCGAGGCCACGGTGCTCAAGCCGCGCGTGCTGCTCGCCGAGGGCTGCCGCATCGGGCGCCGCGGCATCGTGCACGGTGGTGCCGTGATCGGCGCCGACGGTTTCGGCTTCGCGCCCACCGAAGGCCGCTGGGAAAAGATCGAGCAGCTCGGCTCGGTGGCCATCGGCGACGACGTCGAGATCGGTGCCAACACCTGCGTCGACCGCGGCGCGCTGGAGGACACGGTGCTCGAGGACGGCGTCAAGCTCGACAACCTGGTGCAGATCGGCCACAACGTGCGCGTCGGCGCGCACAGCGCCTTTGCCGGCTGCGTCGGCGTGGCCGGCAGCGCGCGCATCGGCCGCCATTGCACGGCCGGCGGCGGCGCCATCATCCTGGGCCACCTGGAGATCGTCGACCACGTGCACATCACCGCGGCCACCGTGGTCACGCGCTCGATCCACAAGCCGGGGCAGTACAGCGGCGCCTTCCCCTTCGATGACAATGCATCGTGGGAGAAGAATGCCGCCACGCTGCGGCAGCTATATGCGCTGCGCGAGCGGCTGCGCGCGCTGGAGAGAAAGATCTCAAATTGATGGACATCCAACACATCCTGCGCAAGCTGCCGCACCGCTATCCGTTCCTGCTCGTCGACCGCGTGCTCGAGTTCGAGAAGAACGTGCGCATCAAGGCGCTGAAGAACGTGACCATCAACGAACCCTTCTTCAACGGTCACTTTCCGGCGCGCCCGGTGATGCCCGGGGTACTGATGCTCGAGGCGCTGGCACAGGCGGCGGCACTGCTGTCCTTCGAATCGCTGGGCACCGAGCCGGGTGAGGACACGGTGGTCTACTTCGCCGGCATCGACGGCGCGCGCTTCAAGCGCCCGGTGGTGCCGGGCGACCAGCTCATCCTCGAAGCCTTCATCGACCGCGCCAAGTCCGGCATCTACCGCTACAAGACGCGCGCCAGCGTCGACGGCCGCACCGCGGTGGAGGCCGAACTGATGTGCACGATGCGCAAGATCGCCTGAAGCCATGGCCGCCATCCACCCCACCGCGATCATCGATGCGGCGGCTGAACTGGCGGCCACCGTCAGCGTGGGCCCGTATGCCGTCATCGGCGCGGGCGTGACGGTGGGCGCGGGTACGACAATCGGCTCGCACTGCGTGATCGAGGGGCCGACGACGATCGGCCGCCACAACCGCATCTTCTCGCACGCCGTTCTGGGCGGCGCGCCGCAGGACATGAAGTACGGCGGCGAAGCCACGCAACTGGTGATCGGAGACCGCAACACGATCCGCGAGTTCTGCACCTTCAACCGCGGCACGGCGCAGGACGAGGGCATCACCCGCGTCGGCGACGACAACTGGATCATGGCCTACGTGCACATCGCCCACGACGTGCAGGTGGGCTGCCGTACGGTGCTGGCCAACAACGCCACGTTGGCCGGGCACGTGCACATCGGCGACTGGGTCATCGTCGGCGGCTTGAGCGGCGTGCACCAGTACTGCAGGATCGGCGACCATGTGATGACGGGCTTTCAGAGCCACGTCTCGCAGGACGTGCCACCGTTCATGATGGTCTCGGGCCACCCGTTGGCGGTGCACGGTTTGAACGTCGAAGGGCTGCGCCGGCGCGGCTTTTCGCGCGAACGCATCGCGCTCGCCAAGCAGATGCACCGGCTGCTCTACCGCGACGGGCTGACGCTGGAGCAGTCGCGCGCCGCGATCGAGGGACTGCTGGGCACGGTGGACGGCGGCGACGGCGACGTGCACCTGCTGCTCGACTTCCTGACGGCATCCACGCGCGGCATCGTGCGATAAGGTGAACCCCCGCCGTAGCGCCTTCGGCGGCCCTGCAGGCCGCGCCGGGCCAGGAGGCCCGGCTCTTCGCCATGCATCGAAGGCCCACCGGGCCTTCGATGTCCGGGCTCAGCCCCCCCAGGGGGGGCGAGTCGGCCCGGCGGAGCCGGTTCCGCGGCGTCTGCTCGGCCGCCTTGGATGCAATCATCGCGGGCGCCGCTGCTTGGCCATGGAGCGCTGACATGCGGCTGGCCATGGTCGCGGGCGAGGCCTCGGGTGACCTGCTGGCGGGCCTGCTGCTGGCAGCACTGCGGCAGCGCTGGCCCGACCTGCAGGTGGCGGGCATCGGCGGCCCACGCATGGCCGAGCAGGGCTTCACGGCCTGGTGGCCGCACGAGCGGCTGGCGGTGCGCGGTTATGTCGAGGTGCTGCGGCACTACCACGGCATCTCGGTCATCCGTGACGCTCTGGCAACGCGCCTGCTGCAGGAGCGGCCGGTGGCCTTCATCGGCGTCGATGCGCCCGACTTCAACCTCGGTCTCGAGGCGCGGCTGAAGGCGGCGGGCATGAAGACCATCCACTTCGTCTGCCCGTCGATCTGGGCCTGGCGCGGCGGCCGCGTGAAGAAGATGGCGGCCAGCTGCGACCACGTGTTGTGCCTGTTTCCCTTCGAGCCCGAGCTGCTGCGCGCGCACGGCGTGGCGGCCACCTACGTGGGCCACCCGCTGGCCGACGCGATCCCGCTGCAGCCGCCACGGGCGGCCAGCCGCGCCGCCCTCGGGCTGGCCGAC
>JACZKT010000663.1 GCA_014859905.1 Rubrivivax sp. | reverse complement strand
CTGCTTGGCCGGGTCGTCGTCGAACAGGCCCAGCATCGTCCAGCCCTGCCCGTGCAGGCCGGCGATGAGCATCCTGGCCGCTTCGCCGGCGCCCATCACCAGGGCACGGCGGATCTCGCCGTCGCGGCCGGCGATGCGCGTGCGCGCGTGTTCGTAGAGCATGCGGTAGGCGATGCGCACCAGGCTCAGGCCCATGAGCGTGACCACCGGGTGCAGCGCCAGCACCGCGCGCGGGATCTTCACCAGCCCCAGACCCATCACCACGGCGGCGCTGGCCGTGCCGGCCAGCACGCAGGCCAGCGTCAGGCGCTTGATCTCGCCGAAGCCGGCGAACCGCCACATGCTCTGCGGCACCCGGAACAGGGAGTTGGCCGCCAGGTAGGCGGCCACGATGCCCAGCAGCACCCAGCCGTCGTAGGCCGGCCGCGCGCTGATCCAGCGTTCGAAACCCAGGCGGAAGAGGTAGGTGACGTTCCAGCAGGCGGCCACCACGGCGGCGTCCACCAGCAGCGACAGTGGCTCGCGGTGGGGGCGCAGGCGGGCCAGGAAGAGGTCGAGACGGTGCCAGACCGTGGGCGGGGTGAGCATGCGCGCGCGGGACGGAAGCCAGTCAGTCCAGCAGCGCCGCCAAGCGCGGGTGGGTCGGCTCGGCGAACGGGTTCACGACGCACACGCCCCGCCACACGAAGCCATGCTGCATGTCTTCGCTGAGCAGCGCCGCGCAGCGGTGCTCAGCGGCCGCGGCCAGGATCAGGGCATCCCAGGTACTGAATGGATGGTCCGTGCACAGCTCGAGCGCCGTTTCGAATGCCAGGTGCGTGGTGTCCAGTGTCGGGTAGATCGACGTCCAGCAGTTCACGGCCTCCAGGGCCGATGCCGCATCGAACCTGAACTTGCGGCGCAAGGCGCGATGGAATTCGCCCAGCACCTGAACCGGCAACACCAGCCTGGACAGCGGCAAACTCGACACGCAGGCCAGCGCTCGCTGGTGACGCGAGTCGCCTTCGGCGCCGGCGCCCTGGGCATAGAGCAGGATGTTCGTGTCGAGGGCGACCGAACCGGCAGCGACCTTCATCGCCCGTACAACTCGTCGCGGGTCCAGGTGATGGGGCCGAGCGGCTTGACGCTGCTCAGGTGCGCCAACAGCCGTTGCCGGGCCCCTTCCCGCTTTGCGTCTTCCGCGGGCCGCTCGGGCGGTGCGATGGTCGCCACGGGCTTGCCGCGCGACGTGACGAGCACCTTCTCACCCCGTGCAACTTCCTTCAGCAGAGCCGAGAAGTTGCGGTTCGCCTCGGCAGCGGTCACGGTTTTCATGTGCGGCCCCTGGAAGACTGCAAAGTAGTGAAGTACGTAATTCTAGTCTCGAAGCCTCGCGAGCTTGCGCAGCGCGCCGGGCAGGATGCGGGCGCGGTCATGCTGGTCTCACTGCGCGACGGGCAGGCCGAGGTCGCGCCAGCACCGGGAATCCACGGGCCAGCTGCAGCGGCGTGGCGGTGGCGTGGCGGGGGACCATGGCTGGCAAGTGGGTGTACAGTTTCAAAGTCTGAACTTGAAACTGTACAGATGCGGCGGCTTCACACCTGCCGCAGCAGCAGACGCAAGGTACGCCACAGCACGGCCAGGTCGGTGGCCAGCGTGGCCCGTTCGGCATACTCGGCCGCGCGCTGCAGCTTGGCGGGCAGTATGACTTCGACGTACTCGCGCTCGGGGTCGGCGGCAGCCGCCAGCAGGCGGCCTTCGTCGATCCAGGCCAGCGAAGCCGGGTCGGTGATGCCCGGGCGCACGGCGAGCACGCGTTCACGCAGGCCCGGCGGGTACTGCGCTACGTAGCGCGGCACCTCGGGGCGCGGGCCGACCAGGCTCATGCGGCCCTGCAGCACGTCGATCAGCTGCGGCAGTTCGTCGATGCGCGTGCGGCGCAGGAAGGCGCCCACGCGCGTGATGCGCGGGTCGTCGCCCACGGTCAGCGCCGGGCCCGCGGCGCCGTGCGCCATGGTGCGGAACTTGTGGATGGCGAAGGGCACGCCGTGGCGGCCCACCCGCTGCTGGCGGTAGAACACCGGCCCGCGCGTGTCGAGCTTGATGGCCAGCGCCGCCGCCAGCAGCAGCGGCGACAGCAGCAGCAGCGCCAGCGTCGCGCCGAGCAGGTCGAACAGGCGCTTGGCCACGCGGGCGGATTCAGAGACCAGGAGTCTTCTCGACTTGCTCCCTCTCCCTCCGGGAGAGGGCGGGGGTGAGGGCCCGCGAAGCACCGGTGTGCCCGGCGCAGCCCCTCACCCCAGCCCTCTCCCCAGAGGGGAGAGGGAGCAAATACGGTTGTGACCGAAGGACTCTCACGCTCTCAGGCCTCGGGCGGCGCTTCGATGCCGGCAAAGACCTCGGCCAGCGGCACGCGCAGGCCCAGGCTGGCGGCTTCGACCGTGTCGCCGTCGCTCATGTCGTGCAGCACCCACAGGCCGTCGGCGCCGCGGCGGAAGCCTTCGACGCGGCGGGTGTCGGGGTCGACGAGGATGTATTCCTGCAGACTCTCCAGCCGGCGATACAAGGCGAATTTCTTGCTTCGGTCGTAAGCCTGCGTGGAAGGCGAGAGCACCTCGATCACGAGCTTGGGCGCACGGAAGATCTGGTCGGTGGCAAGGTCGGCCTTGTCGCAGGTGACGAAGACATCGGGGTACAGCACCGTGTCGTCGGCGACCTGAACTTTCATGCTGTCGGCGAACACCTGGCAAGCCGACCCGTCGAGGTGAACGCCGATGTGCCGCGCGAGGTTCAGCAAGACGCGCCCATGCGTCCTGCGCCCACCTGTCATCGCGAAAATCTCACCGCGATGGAACTCGTGCTTCTCGGGCTGGGCGTTTTCCCACTCCAGGTACTCCTGTAGCGTCATCGCCGGCTGCAGCACTGCACTCATTTGCGACTCCCCGTGGCACCGTCAGGCCGTCATTGTGCGCCGAGCACCCCCCGCACCGCGGCCACGACCCGCGCCACGTCCGCGTCGCCCATGCGCGTGTAGATCGGCAGGCTCAGCATGCGCTCGTAGGCATGCTGGCTGTGCGGAAACGTCGCCGGCTGCAACGCATAGCGGTCGCGCCAGTAGGGGTGCAGGTGCAGCGGGATGTAGTGCACGCTGCAGCCGATGCCGGCGTCGAACAGGCGTTCGATGAAGCGGTCGCGCTCGATACCCGCGTCGTCGGCTAGGCGCAGCACGTACAGGTGCCAGGCGTGCTGGTCGCCGTGGGCAGCACGCGGCGGCAGGATCAGCGGCAGCCCGGCCAGGGCCGCGTCGTACTGCGCCGCGATTTCCGCCCGGCGCTGCTGGAAGGCGTGCGCCTTCTTCAACTGGTGGATGCCCAGCGCCGCCGCGATGTCGGTCAGGTTGTACTTGAAGCCCGGCGCCACGACTTCGTAGTACCAGCTCGGCACCTTGGCGGTGTAGCGGTCGAAGGCGTCGCGGTTCATGCCGTGCAGGCGCATCGTGCGCGCCCGCTGCGCCAGCGCCGCGTCGCGCGTCACCAGCATGCCGCCTTCACCCGTGGTGATGGTCTTGTTGGCGTAGAAGCTGAACACGGTGGCGTCGCTGCCGAGGGTGCCCACCAGGGCGCCGCCGCAGGTGGTGGGCAGGGCGTGGGCGGCGTCTTCCACCACCTTCAGGCCGTGGCGGCGGGCGATGTCCAGCAGCGCCGGCATGTCGGCGGCCAGGCCGGCGTAGTGCACCGGCATGATGGCCTTCGTTCGCGGCGTGATCGCCGCTGCCACCGCCGCCGGGTCGATGTTGAGCGTGGCCGGGGCTATGTCCACCAGCTTCACGTCGGCGCCAAGGTAGCGCACCACCTCGGCGGTGGCGGTGAAGGTGTGGGTGGTGGTGATGACCTCGTCGCCCGGGCCCACGCCCAGCGCTTCCAGCGCCAGGTGCAGGCCGGCGGTGGCGGAGTTGACGGCCACCGCCTGCAGCGCCGGGTCGCCGAGGAAGGCCGCAAAGTCCTGTTCGAAGCGCTTGACCTTGGGGCCGGTGGTGACCCAGCCGCTGCGCAGCGTGTCGACGACCTCGGCGATCTCTTCTTCGCCGATCTCGGGCTGGGCGAAGGGCAGGAAGGGCGCACTCACGGCGCGACGCCCAGCACGGTCAGGTGCTCTTTGCGCGCTCCCGGCACCGACGCGGGCACCGTCGATCGGTCGAGCGTGACGAAGGTGCCGTGGTGCTGGACGGCCAGTGCCGCCTGAACGCCGGTGTCGAGCAAGGCGCGCATGGTTTCAGACGGCCTCGCCGTCGCGCATGGCGTCGACCTGGTCATTGGTGGTCACCACGCCCGGGAGTGCCGGGAAGGGCTCGAAGCCGGCAACTCGCCGCACCGGCATGGGCACGACCCCGGCGGCGGGCGCGTCCAGCCCGGTCAGCGAACGGCGCAACAGGCGCGAGACCACCTCCCCAGTGGGGCGGCCTTCACGCCGAGCCAGTGCCCTGGCGGCGGCCAGCAGGTCGGCGTCGATGTCGATCGTGGTGCGCATGGGAGGCCCATCCGATGCAGTGATGCATGCGCATCCAATGTATCAGGCCGGCTTGGCGATCCATGCCAGCACATGCGTGCGCAGCACTGGCAACAGGTTGAGCAGCCGCCAGGCCGCCGGGTGCAGGCGCACGACTTGGCGGCCGATGGGGGGCGCCAGGGTCACGCGGCGGGCGTCGATGCGGCCGGCCGGGAACAGCGCGCGCAAGCGCGACAGCGGCACGGCGCGGACATCGGTGTTGCGCGGGTTGTCCAGGGTGAAGTCGTACCACAGCACGGCGCCGCCGGGGCGCACCCAGCGCCACATCGCGGCGGCCAGGCGGCGCTGGAAGGCGTCGTCGAGGATCGAGCTGAAGACGGTTGAGGCGTAAACGATGTCGAAGCCGGCGTCGGACAGCGGCAGTTGCGTCGCGTCGCCTTCCAGCATCCGCGTCGCCGCCGGCAGGCGCGAGCGCGCGGCAGCGGCGCGTTCGGGCAACAGTTCGTTGCCGACCAGGCGCGCGGGGTCCAAGCCCAGGCGCAGCAGCTCGAGCAGGTTGTCGCCGTGGCCGCAGCCGACTTCCAGCACGTCCAGTTCGGCCAGCGGGCGGCGCGCGTGGCGCCTCAGCAGCGAGATCATGGCGCGCTCACGGTCCTGCCGCGCCTGCCAGATCTCGGGCCGCAGCGGGTGGTAGCGGTCGCCGACATTGCGCCGCGCGTAGCGCTCGGCGATGGCGCGGGCTTCGTCGTGGTCGGGCGGCGTCATCGTGTCAGGCTCGCGAAGCGCTCGCGACCACGGCCGTGGCGCCAGGCGTCCCAATGGCCGACGAGCGTGCCGACACCGTAACCCAGCTGCTGCGCCGCCACCACCAGCGGCAGCCGCCACAGCAGGGCCCACGACGAGCCGGCGGCCACGGCCACGGACAGCCCCGCCACCAGCAGCGCATAGGCCCCGAGCAGCACCCACAGCGGCGCGGTGATGCCGGCCAGCGCCGCCAGCGTGGCCAGCACCAGCGCGGCGACAAACAGCCCCGGGATGCGGTGCCGCAAAGCCGCCGCCTGGCCGTGCTTCTTCATCACGAAGGGCTTCCAGTAGCCGTATTGCAGCCACTGCCGCCACAGCGCCGCCAGCGAATCGCGCGGTCGGTAGGTCGAGCGGATGGCCGCGCTCTGCCAGACGCGCCCGCCGCCACGCACGATGCGCAGGTTGTGCTCGTCGTCCTGGTTGCGCACCAGGGTCTCGTCGAAGGTTCCGAAGCGCTCGAAGCTGGCGCGCTGCCAGCAGCCCAGGTAGACGGTGTCGACCTCGCCCTCGTAGCCGAGGTCGCGCGAGCGCGCACCCCCGGCGACCCAGCGCGACTGGAAGGCCGCGGCGATGGCACGGCCCCAGCCTCCCAAGCCTTCGGCCCGCCACGGGCCGCCGACGTTGTCGGCACCGCTGCGCTGCAGTGCGGCCAGGCACATCGCGACGTAGTCTGTGGCGTAACGCGTGTGCACGTCCATGCGCACGACGACGCTGCCCTGCGACACCGCCAGCGCGCGGTTCAGGCCGCTGGCGACGAAGCGTGCCGGGTTGTCGACGATGCACAGGCGGGCGTCGGCAGCCGCGAGCTGCTGCAGCCGAGCACGCGTGCCGTCGCTGCTGTCGCCGTCGGCCACGATCAGCTCCAGCTGCCACGGCGGCGGCAAGGCCTGGCGCAGCGCGTCGACGCAGAAGGCGTCGATGTGCGCCGCCTCGTTGCGGCACGGCACGATGATGCTGACGAGGTGTTCGGTGGCCATCAGCGCCCGCCCCGGCCCGCAGCGCGGCCAAGGTCGGCCAGCAGCTGCTCGTACAGCGCCGACATGGCGTCCATCTGCGCCTCGCGCCGGCCGTCGCGCCGGATGCGCTCCAGGTTGCGCTGGCCCAGGCGCTGCGCCCGGGCCTCGTCCTGCCACAGTGCCTGCAGCGCTGCGGCCAGCGCGGCGGCAGCAGCGTCGTCGGCACCCTTTTCAGCCCCACCTGCGGGCACCCACAGGCCGTCGTTGTCGCCCAGCCATTCGCGGTTGGCCGGCAGCTCGCTGGCCAGCACCGGCAGGCCGCAGGCCATGCTCTCGAGCATCGCCACCGAGGTGGCGTCGCTCAGCGGCACCGACACCGACACCTTGCACTGCGCCAGCACGGCCTGCATTTCGGCGTCGCCGACGCGGCCGTGGAACAGCACATGGTCCTGCAG
>JACZKT010000662.1 GCA_014859905.1 Rubrivivax sp. | reverse complement strand
GTGCGGGCGGCCACACGCGCCCAGGAGACCGGCCTGGGCACGGCCGCCGAGTTCCGCTCGGCGCTGGCCCGCCAGGCAGCGGCGCGGCGCGACCTCATCCAGGCACGTTATGAATACCTGAACCAGCGCTCGCAACTGCTGGTGGTCAGCGGCTGGCCGCCGGGCACGGTGGTGGACGACATGGCGCGCGTGTTGTCGGTGGATGCCATGATGAAGGAGACGCAGCCATGAGTTCTTGCGCACGACCCGGCCACCGCGGTTCGCGGTGGGCACATCAAGTGGCCCGCCCCGTGGCCCTTGGCGCGGCGCTGGCCGTTGCTGCCTGGGGCCTGGCCGGCTGTGGCGGCGGCAACGACGGCGACCCCGCCGTGACGACCCTTTCCGCCAGCGGCGCGCGCTTCAGCCGCACGGCCGTGCTGACGATCAACGGCCGCAACCTGCTGGCCGGCATCACGGTGCAAATGGAAGGCGGCTGCGAGAACCTCACGCTGGTGACCGCCGGCAGCGACGACGCTCAGCAATACACCTGCGACGTGCTGGCGGTGGGCGAGCATCTGGCCCACGTCACCACCACCGAGGGCCGCTTCCTGGGCCGCCTGGCGTTCCAGGTGCCGCAGCCGGAGGTCAGCCTGACGGTGCCCCAGGGCACGATCACGCTGCAACTCGACGCCGTGAAGGCGCCCGTCACGGCGCGCAATTTCCTCAATTACATCGCCTCGGGCTTCTACCGCAATACGCTGGTGCATCGTGCGATTCCCGCGCGCGGCCTCGTCGCGGGCGGCTACAACACCGGGCTGGTGGTCAAGGCGCCGACGCAGCCGGCGATCGCGCTGGAGTCGAACAACGGTTTGAAGAACGTGCGCGGCACGCTGGGCATGGTGCGCGGCGAGGCCTTCGACTCCGCCACCACGCAGTGGTACATCAACACCGCCGACAACGCCGACCTCGACTACGTCGACGCCGCGCAGCCCGGTTACGCCGTCTTCGGCACCGTGCTGTCGGGGCTGGAGGTGGCCGACGCCATCACGGCCGTGGCCACGAAGACCGAAGCGGCCAAGGACCTGACCGACGTGCCCGTGACGGAGATCCGCATCACGGCGGCCAGCCAGACGCGATGACCCCTGCGCCGGCGAACCCCGTGCAGGCCCTGGCACGCTGGTGGCGACAGCTGCCGCTGGCCTGGCCGCTGGCCAAGCGCGACATCATGGCGCGCTACCGCGGCAGCCTGGTCGGGGTGTTCTGGGCGCTGCTGGCGCCGCTGGCGATGGTGGCTGTCTACACGCTGGTGTTTCGCGGCGTCTTCCAGGCGCGCTGGGGCAGCGCCGTGGGCGGCGACGGCTACGGCTACGTGCTGCGGCTGTTCGCCGGGCTCACGGTATTCACCGCGGTGGCCGAGGTGGCCACGCGCGCGACGCGGCTGATCCAGGACAACGCGAACCTCGTCAAGCGCGTGGTCTTCCCGCTGGATCTGCTGGGCGTGGCCCTGATCATGCAGGTGACCCTGCACACGCTGCTGCAGATGGCGGTGCTGGCGCTGATGATCGTCGTCGTCGGCGACGGCTGGCGGCTGTCGTGGCTGTGGCTGCCGCTGGCGCTGGCCTGGATGCTGGTGCTGCAGTACACGCTGGCGCTGCTGATGTCGGCGCTGGGCTGCTACCTGCGCGACCTGCAGCACCTGGTGCCGGTGGCGATGACGGGCCTGATGTTCCTGTCGCCGGTGTTCTATCCGGTGGACGCGGCGCCGCCGGCGCTGGCTTTCATCCTGTCGATCAACCCGCTGTCGGCGCCGATCGAGGTCTTCCGTGCCGCCTGGTTCGGCGACGCCATCAACCTGCAGGCGGCGCTGCTGCAGGGCCTGGGCCTGGTGCTGGCGCTGGCGGCGGCGCACTGGATCTTCGCGCGGCTGCGGCCGGCATTTGCCGACCTGGTGTGAACGATGGACGACGTGGTCATCGAACTGCGCAATGTGGACAAGAGCTACTCGCTCGAGTCGCATCCCTGGCGCCGGCTGTGGCAGCAGCTCAGCGGGCGCACCGCGGGCGGGCGCCAATTCCACGCCCTGCACCGCATCGACCTGCGCATCCGGCGCGGCGAGGTGGTGGGCGTCATCGGCCGCAACGGGGCCGGCAAGTCGACCCTGCTGCAGGTGGTGTGCGGCGTGCTGCGGCCCAGCCGCGGCGAGCGCCGCGTGCAGGGCCGCGTGGCGGCCTTGCTGGAGCTGGGTGCCGGCTTCAACCCCGAACTCACCGGCCGCGAGAACGTGCGCCTGAACGGCCCGCTGCTGGGCCTTTCGGCGGCCGAGGTGAACCGGCGCATGGACGACATCGTGGAATTCGCCGGCATCCACGAGTTCATCGACCAGCCGGTGCGCAGCTATTCCAGCGGCATGTTCATGCGGCTGGCCTTCTCGATGGCCACCAGCATGGACCCCGACATCCTGGTCGTCGACGAGGCGCTGTCGGTGGGCGACGGCGCGTTCGCGCGCAAGTCCTTCGAGCGCATCATGTCGCTGAAGGAGAAGGGCACCACGATCCTGTTCTGTTCGCATTCGATGTTCCAGGTGGAGTCGCTGTGCACCCGGGCGCTGTGGATCGAGTCGGGCGAGCTGCGCTTCGACGGCCCGGCGCACCAGGCCACGGTCGAATACTCCGAGTGGCTGGCGCGGCTGGAGCAGGGCAAGAGCGACCTGCCGGCGCAGGCGCAGCACTTCGAGTCGGCGTCGGCGGCGATCACGCGGCTGGCGGTGTTGCCGCCCCCCGACGGGGTGGCGTTCCGCAACCGCATCGACGGCCTGACGGTGGAGGTCGAATTCCGCAGCGACCCGCACATTCCCTGCCCGACGCTGGGCGTGGTCATCCACGGTGCCGACGGCCGCGCCATCACCAGCGCCGGCAACTGGCTCGACGGCGTGGTGCTCGAGCGCGACGGCGCGGGCCTGGTGCGCGTGGCGCTGGAGTTCCCCGAGCTGCCGCTGCTCAAGGGCCACTACACGGTGTCGGCCTATGTGCTGTGCGAGCGTTCGATCCATGTCTACTCGGCCGCCGAGTACGCGGCCAGCCTGGACGTCGTGCAGGACCATGTCGAACAAGGCGTGGTGACGCTGCCGCGGCGGTGGCTGCCCATGCCCCGAAACTGATTCGGTCCGGCTGTCGCCACCCAACCCATCTTCACGTCGAGCCTATCGTGCCCTTCAGTCAAAGCTCCCAGATCAGCACCATCGTGGGCTACGCCCAGCAGCTGCAGCCCGGCTCGGTGCTGGACGTCGGCACCGGCATGGGCCAGTACGGCTTCCTGCTGCGCACGAACCTCGAGAACGTCAACCTGTTCGATATCGACGGCAGTTCGGCCAGGCAGAGGCATCGCTCGCAATGGGCAGTCAGGATCGACGGCATCGAGGGTTACGCAACCTACCTCACGCCGGTGCACGAATATGCCTACAACCAGGTCCTCGTCGGCAACGCGCTGGACCTCCTGCCGACCCTGGCCGACCGCGCCTACGAACTCGTGCTGGCCATCGACATCCTCGAACATCTTTCGACCGATGACGGCAAGGCCTTCCTGGCCCACTGCACCCGCATCGCCAGCCGTGCCGTGCTGGTGAGCACGCCGAAGGTCTTCGTGCCCCAGGACGTTCCAGCCAACCCGCTGGAAGACCACCGCTCGGTGTGGACCGAGCGCGAGCTGCAGGATCTGGGCTTCACGTCCACGCTGCCCAACGACGAGAGCTGGGTCGTCGTGCATAGCCGACCCTAGGGCATGCGCGACTCGATCACTGCACTGGCGGCACGCGCGATGCGCGCGCAAGCGCCGGGGCGCGATGCCGAGATCCGGCTCGGCCTCGCGCACGACGGTGACGCCTCGGTCCAGGCGGCACTGGATCGAACCGGCGCCTGGGTCGACGAACGGCGCCGCTCCGCGCCGGAGGGCACGCGCATCGTTCTCGCGGGCCTCGACGGCCTGGACCCGTTGGCATGTTTCGAAGACGACCATCGGGGCTCGCAGCAGGCCGACACCGGCCTCGTGCTGCTTGCCGAAGTGGCGCTGCAGTGTGACGCGCACAGCCCGGTCGGGCTGCCGTACCGGCCGCACCTGCTGGCGGTGGCGCAGCGCAACGGCTGGCAGCTGGCGGGCTGCGAGGATCTCACCGCGGCCGTCGCGCGCTTCCTGGCGCTGGTGCTGGTGCTCATCCAGCGCCAGGCGGGTCTGCTGCGGGCCGAAGGCCGCGACCTTGGCGCCGCGATCCGGCATCTCGAGCAGCGGCTGGCGGCGCTGGGGTCGGGGTCGATGGCCGGCCAGGCCCTGCAATTCGAGCGCACTGAACGCCCCGCGCAGAGGCTCGTCCGCGTGGGGGCCGAGCGCAGCGAGGCCATGCGCTCGCTGTTCAAACAGGTGTTCGGCCACGAGATGAGCGCGGCCCAGTGGCAGTGGAAGTACGGTGACGGGCGGGCCTGCGCGGTGGGCATCGAACAGGACGGCCGGCTGACGGCCCACTATGGCGGCCAAAGGCGCGACCTGCTGGTGTTCGGCAAGCCCGACGTCGGCTGCCAGATGTGCGACGTGATGGTGGAGGCCAGCGCCAACCGGTCGCTGGCGCGCCGCGGTCCGATGTATCGCCTGACCGCCACGCTGCTGGAAACCCAGCTCGGCTGGGGCCAGCGGCACCGCATCGGCTTCGGCTTCCCCAGCGATCGACACAACGTCCTCGCCAAGCGCCTGGGCCTGTACACCACCGTGGACTCTCTCGTGCAGGTGTCGTGGCCGGCCGCCACCGCGCCGGCGCCCGTGCACCATCGCAGCCAGACCGTGACCCTGGTCGGCGGGGCCATTGCCGACAGCCAGCGCCGCGCCATTGATCGCCTCTGGCGTTCGATGGCCAGTGCGATGACCGACGTCGTGCTGGGCGTTCGCGACGCCGCCTGGCTGCAATGGCGCTACCTGCAATGCCCGCACGCGAGCTACACCGTGACGCTGGTTCGCAGCCGCTGGTGGCGGCGCCCGCTGGGGCTGTACGTGACGCGCGTGCAGGACGATGCGCTCGAGTTGCTCGATCTGGTCGCGCCGCCGGCGAATTTCGCCACCCTGGTCGAGCTGGCCCGCGCCCAGGCGGCGACGGTGTCGCGGCCACTCCTGCGGGCCAGGATCACGCGTTCGCAATCGGCGCGGCTGACGTCCATCGACCCGCAACAGGTGCGCGTCGAAGAACTGCCGATCCACATTCCGGCGAACATCCATACCCCCGGCCCCGACCCGCGCGAGATCGAGAATCGCTGGTTCCTCATGGGCGGCGACGCCGACTTCACCTGAAGGCCGAGACGATGGCGCATGTCTGGCAGGCAATACCGGAACCGGAGCTGGTGCCCTACGCGGCGCCTGCGAGCCTGCCGGTGCGTTCCATGCTGGTGCTGGCACCCCACCCCGACGACGAGGTCTTCGGTTGTGGCGGTACCTTGGCGCTGGCGGCGTTGCAGGGGGTCGATGCCCGCGTCGTCGTGGTGTCCGACGGTGCGCAGGGGGGCAACGCGGCGGCGCGGCAGCTGGAAAGCCGTCGCGCTGCACTGGCCCTGGGCTACGACCGCGACGGCGCGGCCATGCAGTTCTGGCGGCTGCCTGACCGGGGGGTGCAGCCCGACGCGGCCCTCGTCGAGCGCCTCCGCCAGGCGCTGCTGGCGCAGCGCCCGGAATGGCTGCTGGCGCCTTCACCGTTCGAGATCCACCCCGACCATCGCGCCCTGTGCCTGGCGGCGATCAGCGCGGCCGCAAGCTGCCGGGTCACGCTGGGTTTCTATGAAATCGGACAGCCCTTGATGCCCAGCATGCTGGTCGACATCACGCCGGTGATGGCGCTCAAGCGCATGGCGCTGGAGTGCTTCCCGTCGCAACTGGCCAGCCAGCGCTACGACGAACACATCCTGGCCCTCAACCGCTACCGGGCCTACACCCTGGGCCCGCATGTCAGCCACGCCGAGGCCTACTGGTTTCCGGACCGCGAAGACTGCGGCGATGCGGCAGGCGTGTACCGCGGCCTGCAACGCTTGATCGCCCGCCGTCTGGGCGTGGCGCCATGACAAGCGCAGGCGAGCGACCGCATGTCTGACGCGGCTCCAGAGGCGCTGCGGCCGGGGCCCCGGCCCGGGCGCCGCTACGCCAACAAGGTTCTGACCTGGGCCCTGCAGGCCTTGTTGCTCGTCACGGCCGTCTGTGTGTTCGTGCCCTTCACGCCCGCCATGCCCGGGGTGAACCTGGATCAGGCCTGGGCCTTCGGCATGAACGAGGCCGTGGCGCAGGGGTGGGCGTTCGGGCGCGAGATCGTGTTCACCTTCGGCCCTTATGCGTCCATCTACAGCGGCAGCTTTCACCCGGCGACGGACCTGCGCATGGTCACCGGTTCGATCTTCTTCAGCCTGTGCTTCGGGCTGGCGGCCATTCTCGTCACCAGGAACAGCCCCTGGACCCTGACGCTGGGGCTGTGTGTCGTGCTGGCCGGATTCAGCCAGTACTCACGCGACGCGCTCTTCCTCTATTACCCCTTGCTCGTCGCCATTCTCTGCTTCCAGTTCCTGAACTCGAACGACGGCGTGGGTTCGATCACCCGGCGTGCACTGCTGCCCACGGCAGTTCTCTTCCTGCCCTTCGGCCTGCTGCCGCAGATCAAGGGTTCCTTCCTTTTCCTCTGCCTCGCGGTGGCGGCACTGGCTGTCGTGTATTTCGCGCTGCGCAGGTGCTGGCGGCTCGCCCTCGTCGTGGTGCTGTCGACCGGCTTGTCAACGATCTTCTTCTGGTCGGTCGCCGGCCTGTCGCCACTGGACCTGCCGCCGTACTTCATCTCGATGTTCGAGTTGACTTCGGGCTACACCGAGG
Source organism: Rubrivivax sp. (assembly GCA_014859905.1). Taxonomy (GTDB): domain Bacteria; phylum Pseudomonadota; class Gammaproteobacteria; order Burkholderiales; family Burkholderiaceae_C; genus Rubrivivax. Next base: position 4,516 of record JACZKT010000662.1, on the reverse strand, counting down.
CGATGGCAGATGACGGCCCGAGCCAGGAAATAGTGTTCTACCTGATCGCGGTCGCGGCCATCGTGATGGCCATCGTTGGCGCGCCAGGGCTCGCTGTCGTGCCCAGGGGTTTCCTGTTCTTCTCGTTCCTGGCGTTCCTGTTCCTCGTCTTCAAGGGCAGCTTCGTCAGACATGACCTGCACGCGCTACTGGCCGGCACGTCGATCCTGATGGCGGCGCTGCTCCTGGCAACCATCGTCCGTTCGTCATGGACACCGCTCGTGCTGTTTTCCGCCTTGCTGTGCTGGATTCAAATCGACAGTCATCACGTCAAGACATCGACACAGAGTCTGATCCGGAACATCGGTTTTCCGTATGTCGCAGCGGCGCAGGGAATCAGGCATCGTCTGACCGACAGCTCGGCATTGGAAAGCGAGTTCAGGAAGACGGTGCAAGGCATCGCTTCCGAGACCCCATTGCGGCGGCTCGAGGGCAGCACGGACATCTACTCCTACGGCCAGTCCGGTCTCGTCGCGTCCGGCAACCGCTGGCACCCCAGACCGGTCTTCCAGAGCTACGCCGTCTACACTGCCGCGCTGGCGCTGAAGAACCGGAACCACCTGCTCGGAGACGATGCGCCGGACAACATCGTCTTCAGGCTGGAGCCGATCGACGGCCACCTGCCGTCGATGGAGGACGGGGCCAGCTGGGCGACTCTTCTGACTCATTACCGACCGAACGCGCTGGCCGAGGACCGGCTTTACCTCAGCAAGGCGCCGCCGCCGGCCGCGCTTGGCCCCGGCGCCTTGATCGGTACGTCGACCTTCATGCTCGGCGCTGCAGTGCCGGTGCCGCAAGCGCCGGCGCCTGTCTTTGCCGAGATATCGATCAGGCCGACCCTGTTCGGAAAGCTGATGAGCGTCTTGTACAAACCCGATCGGCTGCAGATCGAATTGACTCTCGCCAATGGCACGTCGAAGGCCTTCGGCATCGTTTCCGGCATGGTCAGATCGGGCATCATGGTCTCGCCGCTGGTCGAGGACGTGAACGACCTCGCTGGCCTCTACGGCGGTGTGGAGAACATGCCCGACAAACGGGTGGTGTCGTTCAGCATCACATCGCCGCATGGAACGCTGCAGTGGAACGAAGCCTACGAAGTGACCTTCCGTGCGGCGGCAACGGCGCCGCCGATGGATACCGTTGAACTGCACAGCTTCGATGCCGCCTTGAACACCGATGCCACCCGCAATGTTCTCCCGGCGGCCAGCTGCGAGGGCGGGATCGACGCCGTCAACGGCGTTTCACCGCCGCCGGCTGCATTTGCAGTCTCGGGCATCCTCAACGTCCATGGCTGGATGGCCATGTCGGTCAAGCCGGGCATCGTGCCGGAGACGGTGCTTGTGGTGCTGAGCGACGATCGGGGAAGGCAACACTACTTCAACACCAGAAAGACGCTGCGGCCGGATGTCGGCAGCCACTTCAAGGACCCCGCGCTCGCCGCGGCCGGCTATGTCTCGAAGGTCGACGTGAGGTCGCTGGACGGCGAGTACACGCTCGGCCTGGCCTATCGGGAAGGTGAGCACATCAGGCTGTGCCCGCCGTCGGCCATCCGGGGCCGTTTCAAGAGGGTCGAGTCCCGTGGCTGACATGGATGCGAACACGACGAGGCTCGACGGGAAGGTCGTCGTCACCGGCGCCGCGGGGCTGGTCGGCCAGAACCTGGTGCTGATGCTGCGCGAGCGCGGCTACCGGCACATCGTGGCCATCGACAAGCAGCCGGCCAACCTGCAGCTGCTGGCACGGCTGAACCCCGGTGTCCGCGTGGTTCTGGCCGACCTTGCCGAGCGGGGCGCCTGGGAAGCCGAATTCCAGGGCGCCGCCGGCGCGGTGGTGCTGCATGCGCAGATCACCGGGCTCACCGCGGCGCCGTTCCTGCGCAACAACGTGCAGGCCTCGGCGCTGGTGTTTGCCGCCATCGCCGCGGCCAGGGTGCCGTTCACGGTTCATGTCAGCTCTTCGGTGGTGAACTCGGTCGCCGACGACGACTACACACGCACCAAGAAGACGCAGGAAAGGATGTTCCTCGACAGCGGCCTGCCCGGCTGCGTGTTGCGTCCGACACTGATGTACGGCTGGTTCGACCCCAAGCACTTCGGCTGGCTGGCGCGCTTCATGCGGAAGATGCCGGTGTTCCCGATTCCCGGCCATGGCCGCTACATGAGGCAGCCGCTGTACGAGCGCGATTTCTGCCGCGCCATCGTCTGGTGCATCGAACACCGGCCGCTCGCGCAGGTGTACGACCTGGTGGGCCACGAACGCGCGGACTATGTCGACATCATCAGGCGCATCCGCACCGCGCTGCGCCTGCGCCGGCCGCTGGTCCACGTCCCGGTGCCGCTGTTCGCGGCCCTGCTGCGCATCGCCGCGCTGTTCACCGACAAGCCGCCGTTCACCGCCGACCAGCTCAAGGCCCTGACGGCAGGCGACGACTTCACGGGTGTCGACATGCGAGCCACCTTCGGCTTCGACCCGACGCCGCTGACCGACGGCATCAACGAGACCTTTCGCGACCCCCGCTACGGCGCGCTGGCGGTGGAACGTGCCGACTGAGACCGTGGTGAGAGTTCTTCGAATTCACTCCCTCTCCCGCAAGCGGGAGAGGGAGTGAACTCCCAAAACGCTCAGCTGCCGATGAACCACTCTCGAACTGGCCCAGCCGTGGCCGTCATCGGCGCCGGCCCGATGGGGCTGGCCGCGGCCTACCGGCTGGCGCAGGCCGGTGCCGATGTCACGGTGCTCGAGCGCGACGACCGCATCGGCGGCATGTCGGCGCACCTCGACTTCGCCGGCACGCGCATCGAGCGCTACTACCACTTCGTCTGCGCGCCGGACCAGACCACCATCGACTGGCTGCGTGAATTCGGCCTGCACGACCGCCTGCGCTGGACCGACACGCACATGGGTTTCTATTTCAACGGCCGGCTCTACGACTGGGGCGGCCCGCTGGCGCTGCTGCGCTTCCCGGGCCTGAGCCTGGTGCAGAAGGTGCGCTACGCGGCGCACGTGCTGCGCGCCAAGAGCATCAGCGACTGGAAGCCCTACGACCGTTTCTCGTCCACCGAATGGCTGCAGCGCTGGATCGGGCCGGCAGCGTACGAAGTGATGTGGAAGCGTCTCTTCCACTACAAGTTCTACGAGCACCAGGACAGCCTGTCCGCGGCCTGGCTGGGCACCCGCATCAAGCGCGTGGCGCTGTCGCGCAAGAGCCTGGCGCAGGAACGGCTGGGCTACATCGAAGGTGGCTCCGAGACGCTGCTGGATGCCGTTGCCGCGCGCCTGCAGGCGCTGGGCGGGCGCATCGAGCTCGGCGCCGCGGTCGAGCAGGTGCTCGTCGACGAAGGCGCCGGCCGGCCGCAGGTGCGCGGGGTGCGCGTCAACGGCCACGAGCGCGCCTTCGACCGCGTCGTGTCCACCATCCCGCTGCCCTACCTGGTGCCCCTGGTGCCGCAACTGCCTGAAGACGAGCGCGCCAAGGTCGCCGCCATCCGCAACGTCGGCGTGGTGTGTGTGCTGCTCAAGCTGGCGCGGCCGTTCACGCGCAACTTCTGGATGAACATCAACGACGAGCGCATCCAGATCCCGGGCCTCATCGAGTACAGCAACCTCAACCCGCTGGACGGCTCGACCATCCTCTACGCACCCTTCTACATGCCGCAGACGCACCCCAAGTACGGCCGCGAGCCGCAGGCCTTCATCGACGAGACGCTGGCGGCCATGCGCCTGATGCGGCCCGACTGGAACCCGGCCGAGGTGCTGGCCGCCACGGCGTCGCGCTACCAGTACGCACAGACGGTGTGCGCGCCCGGCTTCCACGATGCGCTGCCGCCCATGAAGAGCGGCCTGCATGGCCTGTTCCTGGCCGACACCTCGCACTACTATCCCGAGGACCGGTCGATCTCCGAGAGCCTGCACGTGGGCAGCGCGCTCGCCGCCCTCGCCGTCGCCGCATGAGAGCATGAGAGCTCTTCGAATTCACTCCCTCTCCCCGCTTGCGGGGAGAGACATGGGCGGCGCTGCGCGCGGCCGGCTTGAGCCCTGGAACCGCGGGTATTACCCCCTCTCCCACTCGTGGGAGAGGGCTGGGGTGAGGGTCAGGCGTGTCCCTTGTGATGTTTGCCTCAGCCAGTGCCAGACTGTTGGCGACCCCGTTATGACCATCTCTTCTCTGGATGTACAGTGGGTTCTCGGGTGAAGCCTCATCCATCTCAGCTATGGTTGGGTATCGCCCCATCTGCACGTCATCCATCCTGAACCCGAGAATCCAGTTTCCAAGGGGGGTCGCCTTCACTTTATCTCTTACCGCATCCAACATCCCCTGCACTGAGTTGAAATGAGGGCCACAAGCGACACCTCTCACGAGGTACGCCCCCCAGCTGCCTCCTGGGTGCATGTGGCTGTCGATCAATCCTGGGAGAAGTGTTTTTCCCTCTAGGTCTATGACCTCTGTTTTCTCTCCAAAGGTTTCCTTCACGTATTC
>JACZKT010000661.1 GCA_014859905.1 Rubrivivax sp. | reverse complement strand
GCGGCAAAGGGGGCCGCGGGCGCGTCAACTGTCGGCCAGGGCGAGCCGCGCGCGCAGCCGTGCCGCCGTCTCGCGCAGCGCCGGGTTGGCCGACAACTCGGCGCGGTGCAGGACCTGCCGGGCGTAGTCGCGATCGGTCTGCAGGCGCTCGACGTGCAGGCGGAAGCCCTCGCCGGCGAGGAGCCACTTGAGCTCGATGATCTCGACCAGGGCCAGGGAGTCGGATTCCACCGTGGTGGCGGCGTTCATGAGGTTGGGTCTCAGCACTGGGCCGTTCCTGCGCTGCACAGGGACGGCGGCGCGATGAAATCGATGGCTGGGCTCGGCAGGCGCCGTGCGGGTCGCCGCAAAACCTCGCACCCAGCGCTGCGGCTTGCAGCGACGCGGGATAAGCGAGAACACGATGTCATGTCGATTTTGGTGCGATGCAATATGACTGTAACGGCAATGTCCGCTGCCAGGCTGACAAGGCATTGGAGAGATCACCCCAGAATCGGGGGCAGACGACTCCGATTTCACGCCCGATGACCCCTGTGCCGCCACTGATCGCGCTCCCCGATCTCCCCGCCCAGCTGGCCGCCGCCGGTTGGGCCGTGCTGGACGCGGCTTCGCTGGGGATCCTATGTGGCCTGTCGGCAACAGTGCTTGCCGAATTGGAGCCCTATTGGCGAGATCTGCCCCCCGACACGCATCTGCTGGACGGTGGCCGCTACCGCCGCCGCCGCCACGGCTGCTTCACGGTCGACGGCGCCAGCGTCGTCGCGGTGCCACGCCGTGCCCACTGGCAGCCGGTGGAGTACAACGCGCTGCACGGTGGCATCGAGCGCTGGTTCGAACCGCTGGCCCCGGGCATGACGTGGCACCCGGCATGGCCGCGCCTGCTGTGCGGCCTGGCCGGCGTGGCCAGCGCGCTGCGGGGCGCACAGCGCTGGTTCGTCGAAGCGCATGTGTTCCGCATCGACACCGAAGGCGGCATCGGTCGCCCCACGCCCGAGGGTGCGCACCGCGACGGCGTCGACCTCGTGGCCGTGCTGATGGTCGAGCGCCATCAGGTCAAGGGCGGCGAGACCCGTGTCTTCGACGCCCGCGGGACGCAGGGCGTGCGTTTCGTACTGAGCCAGCCCTGGAGTGTGCTGCTGCTCGACGACGAACGCGTGATCCACGAAACGACGCCGATCCAGCCGCTGGACCCGGCGCAGCCGGCCTGGCGCGATACGCTGGTGCTGACCTTCCGGCGCGGCGGCTTCCAGGGCCCGCCCCGGGCACCCGACGCCGACACCCCCGCCGCCCACGGAGCCTGAAGCCATGACCGAGCTCGCCATCGACTACTCCGACATCGCCGCCGCGGCGGCTCGCCTGCAGGGTGTGGCGCACCGCACGCCGGTGTTCACCTCGCGCACCGCCGACCAGCGCAGCGGCGCCCAGGTCTTCTTCAAGTGCGAGAACTTCCAGCGCATGGGCGCCTTCAAGTTCCGCGGCGCCTACAACGCGCTGGCGCAGTTCACGCCGGCACAACGGCGTGCCGGCGTCATCGCTTACTCGTCGGGCAACCACGCGCAGGCCATCGCGCTGGCGGCACGGCTGCTGGGCATGCCTTCGGTCCTGGTGATGCCGCACGATTCACCGGCTGCCAAGCTGGCCGCCACACGCGAATACCAGCACGGCCAGCCGGGCAGCGAGGTGGTGCTGTACGACCGCTACAGCGAAGACCGCGAGGCCATCGGTGCGCGCCTGGCCGCCGAGCGCGGCATGACGCTGATCCCGCCCTACGACGACCCGCAGGTGATGGCCGGGCAGGGCACGGCGGCGGCCGAACTGATCGAAGAGACCGGCCCGCTGGACCTGCTGCTGGTGTGCGTGGGCGGCGGCGGCCTGATTGCCGGCTGCGCGGTGGCGGCCAGGCACCTGGTGCCGGGCATCGCCGTGGTCGGCGTCGAACCCGAGGCCGGCAACGACACGCAGCTCAGCCTGGCGCGCGGCGAGATCGTGCACATCGACACGCCGCAGACCATCGCCGACGGCGCGCAGACGCAGCACAGCGGCCGGCTCACCTTCCCCGTCATCCAGCGCCTGGTGCAGGGCATCGTCACCGTCAGCGATGCGCAACTCATCGCCACGCTGCGCTTCTTTGCCGAACGCATGAAGATGGTGGTCGAGCCCACCGGCTGCCTGGGCGCCGCCGCGCTGCTGGAGGGCGTGGTGCAGGCGCGCGGCCAGCGCGTGGGCGCGATCGTCAGCGGCGGCAACGTCGACCTGGCGCGTTATG
>JACZKT010000660.1 GCA_014859905.1 Rubrivivax sp. | reverse complement strand
CATGCACAGTGAATGGTTTGACCTTGGCGCCGACACGGTGGCGGCCATCGCAGCCACGCGCGCCGCCGGTGGTCGTGTCGTCGCCGTGGGCACGACGACCTTGCGCGCGCTGGAGTCGGCAGCACTGCGTACGGGAGACGGCACTGCGCTGCTGCCGTGCAGGGGCGAGACCGACATCTTCATCACGCCGGGCTTCCGCTTCCGCGTCGTCGACGTGCTGCTGACCAACTTCCACCTGCCCAGGAGCACGCTGCTGATGCTGGTCAGCGCCTTCTCCGGCCATGCCCACGTGATGGCGCTGTACCGCCACGCGGTGGAGTCGCGTTACCGCTTCTTCAGTTACGGCGACGCGATGCTGCTGGCGCGGACCCCCACGCTCCCTCCGGTCGCTGCCCCCCGAGGGGGCTCCGGCAGCGGACCGGCTTAGCCGGATCCGCGCCGGGCCTTGGCTGGGTTCCGGGCCGACAATCGACCTCATGCTGCATTTCGAGTTGCTCGCCACCGAAGGCCAGGCCCGCCGCGGCCGCCTCACGCTCGAGCACGGCGTCGTCGAGACGCCGGTCTTCATGCCGGTGGGCACCTACGGCACCGTCAAGGGCGTGCTGCCGCGTTCGCTGGAAGAGATGGGCGCGCAGATCATCCTGGGCAACACCTTCCACCTCTGGCTGCGGCCGGGGCTGGAGGTGCTGCGCGCCTTCGGCGGCCTGCACCGCTTCGAGGGCTGGAGCCGGCCCATGCTCACCGACAGCGGCGGTTTCCAGGTCTGGAGCCTGGGCGACATGCGCAAGATCGGCGAGGAAGGCGTGAAGTTCGCGTCGCCCGTCAACGGCGACAGGCTGTTCCTCACGCCCGAAGTCAGCATGCAGATCCAGACCGTGCTCAACAGCGACATCGTGATGCAGTTCGACGAGTGCACGCCGTACCAGACCAAGGGCCACGTGACCACCGAAGCCGAGGCGCGAGCGTCGATGGAACTCAGCCAACGCTGGGCGCGCCGCAGCCGTGACGAATTCGAGCGGCTGGCCAACCCCAACGCGCTGTTCGGCATCGTGCAGGGCGGCATGTTCGAGGGCCTGCGCGAAGAGTCGCTGCAGGCCCTGGTCGAGCTCGACCTGCCCGGCTACGCCGTCGGCGGCGTCAGCGTCGGCGAACCCAAGGAGGAGATGCTGCGCATCATGGCGCACACGCCACACCGGCTGCCGGCGCACAAGCCGCGTTACCTGATGGGCGTGGGCACGCCCGAAGACCTGGTCGAAGGCGTGGCCTGCGGCGTGGACATGTTCGACTGCGTGATGCCGACGCGCAATGCGCGCAACGGCCACCTCTTCACCCGCCACGGCGACCTCAAGATCCGCAACGCACGCTTCAAGACCGACGAGCGCCCCATCGACGAGACCTGTGGCTGCCACGCCTGCACGGGTGTGGCCGGCGGCGGTGGCTTCAGCCGTGCCTACCTGCACCACCTGGACCGCTGCGGCGAGATGCTGGGCCCGATGCTGGCCAGCATCCACAACCTGCACTACTACGTGAACCTGATGCGCGAGGTACGCGCGGCACTCGACGAAGGGCGCTTCGAGGCCTTGCGCGCCCGCTTCAAGGCCGACCGCATGCGCGGCGTCTAGGGCCAACCCACGCCAGTCGGTGGGCTGCCAGAACTGCCAGTTCCCGGTGGCCAGCACCCAGGCACCGAACACGCCGTTGGTGACGCCATGCGCGATCACCGCCACCCAAAGCTTGCCGGTGCGGATGTACAGCCAGGCATACGCCAAGCCGGCCACGACGGCGGCCAGCCACAGCGTGTGCGCCAGCACGAACAGAAAGGTCGACAGCACGATGGCCTTCAGCCCCACCTGCGCCGGTGCCACGGACTCGAACACCGGGTGCTGGATCCAGCGCATCAGGAACGAGCGCCAGAACAGCTCTTCCATCACCGGCACCAGCAGCGCGGCGCCGATGAGGCGCGGCACGACCAGGGCCCAGTCGAGCCAACATCGCACCGACCACGACGAGCTGCAGTGCGTAGAGCCAGCGCGGGTCCAGGCCGACCCAGGTGCCGTCGGCCGGCGCGAGGGAGCGCAAACCCAGGAAGGCCATGAAGGCGACGAAGGGTGCGGCGCGGACGAAGGCGGGGCGGCGAAACAGGGGCGCCATCGGCGGTGCGCGTGAAGTTCTTCCTGGGCAAGTATCAGTGCTGGAGCCGGCGGCGCAGGCGTGGGCAGGACTGCGCCAGGGGCGGTGGCCCGATGCCGGCGGCTTTCAGGACGCGCCCGGGCCTCGTCAGCCGTCTCGCCGGTCGCGACGGCGCCGGCAAATGTGCACAGGGCGGGTCGGGAGCCTCGGCTGAGCGCTGTGTACGGCAGAGCACAGACGCGGGGTGCGCTGCCGCTGCATCGTGCTGCTTTGAATCCCAGGGAACCGGAACAAGCACGATGTCAGCCACCTCGTCCGCGGTCGACGACATCCATGCACCGGCTGCAATGGCCGTCCGCTCGAGCTTCATCCGGCACGAACCGGTGGGCGCGAGCCGGCCCGGCCCAGCAATCCGCCTGCGCCTGCAAGCGTTGGCGGCCGAGCGGCGCCGCGTTGCGCGCGGCGCCGAGTTGTTTCGTCAAGGCGACAGCCTGGCGGCGCTGTACGAGATACACGCGGGAGTGTTCAAGACCTGCCTGAGCGACAAGGACGGTCACTGCCAGGTCACCGGGTTCCACATGACCGGCGAGCTGCTCGGCCTGGACGGCATCGGTGCCGGCCGCCACAGCGTCGCTGCGGTGGCGCTGGAAGACGCGCTGGTGTGCGTCGTTCCCTATGACGCCCTGAACTGCCTGTTGCAGGAATCCGCCGCCTTGCAGCACGAATTCCACAGGGCCATGAGCCGCGAGATCGTGCGCGCCCACGCCTTCATGCTGCTGCTGGGCTCGGTGGCCGCCGAAGGGCGCGTCGCGGCCTTCCTGCTCGACCTGATCGGACGTTTGCGGGCGCGCGGCTTTTCCTCGTCGGCCTTGGTGTTGCGCATGTCGCGCGACGAAATCGGCAGCTGCCTCGGCCTGCAGTTGGAGACGGTCAGCCGGACTTTCTCCAGGTTGCAGAGCGACGGCGTGCTGGTGGTCAGGAAGCGTTGCGTCCACGTGCTGGACGAGGCCGCGCTGCACGGCATCGTCCACACCGCCTGACTGCAACGCCTCGAGCCTGCACGTGCCGGCCTTCGCTGGCGCTTGGGCCAGCCTGGGGTGGCTAAGATCCCGGCTCGACCTCCGAGCGCACCGTATGGACTGGGACTATCCGCGGCCTTACACCTTGCCTGCCATGCCGCAGCGCGATGACATCGATGGCTTGAACCACACCAACAATGCGGTCTATGTGCAGTGGTGCGAAAGGATAGGCTGGGCCCATTCGGAAGCACTCGGCCTGAGTCTGGCCGACTACCGGCGCCTCGATCGCGCGATGGCGATACGCCGCGGCGAATACGACTACCTGCTGCCCACGGTTCTGGATGACGAGCTCACCCTGGCCACCTGGCTGCTTGCCAGCGACGGCAAGTTGACGATGGAGCGTCGCTTTCAGTTGATCCGCAATCGGGACCGGGCGACCATCATGCGTGGTCGCTGGGATCTGGTCTGCATCGAACCGAGCAGCGGGCGGGCGCGCCGCATGCCGCCTGAATTCTGTGAGATCTACCTCGCCGCGATGGTCGATCCAGGGGCCCGTGCGTAGTCTTGGGCAAAGCTTCAGTCCGCCGTGGCGCCGAGCCCTGCGGCGGCTTCAGGCGCCGCCCGCGCCCTGGGCCAGCGCGTGCCCTCTCGCCCCCGGCTCCTGCTCCAGGGCCTCGGCCAGCCAAGGCAGCAGCGGCTGCAGCGCGCCATGCAGCGTGTGCGGCGGGTTGGCAACGAACACACTGCTGCCCATGAGGCCGAAACCGCGCTCGTCGGCGCGCGCCACCGTCAACCGCGCCTGCAGCCAGCCCTTCTTCGCGCCGGCCACCGCGGCGGCCTTCAGGCGCTGCGGCAGTTGCGTGGCCTCCAGCAGCTGCAACTGCGGCAACCAGACGATCACCACCGCGTCGGCAAACTGCGCCAGCGCCTCGCGCAGCGCAACCAGCGCACGCGTGTAGTCGGCCTTGAGTTCGTAGCTGGGGTCGATGAGCACCACGCCGCGCCGCGTCGGCGGCGGCAGCTGCGACTTCAGGCGCGCAAAGCCATCCGCCAGGTGCACCTCGACGCCGGGCACGTCGCCCAGGTACGAAGCCAGGATCTTGTGGTCGGTGGGGTGCAGCTCGAACAGGCGCAGCTGGTCCTGCGGCCGCATCAGCAGATGCGCCAGCGCCGGCGAGCCGGGGTACTGGCGCAGCTTCCTGCCGCCGTTGAAGGCGCGCACCAGTGCCACGTAGTCAGCCAGCGGCCCAGGCAGATCGTCGCGGTCCCACAGCCGCGCGATGCCGTGCTCGAACTCGCCACGCTTCTTCGCGTAGTCGCCTTCCAGCGAATAACCGCCGGCACCGGCGTGGGTGTCCACGCAACGCCAGCCCTTGTCCTTGAGGTTCATGTGCTGCAGCACCAGCATCAGCACCAGGTGCTTGAGAACGTCGGCGTGGTTGCCGGCGTGGAAGGCATGGCGGTAGGCGAGCATGCCGCGACTGTGCCACGTCGCCAGGCCGGCGGGCGCCAGGCACCCGGCGGCGCCAGTGCCATGCGCTAACCTCGCACCATGCCCACCCTGTTCGATCCCATCCGCCTCGGCGACATCGATCTCGCCACCCGCATCGTCATGGCCCCGTTGACGCGCAACCGCGCCAGCCCCGGCCAGCTGCCGAACGACCTCATGCGGGCCTACTACGCCCAGCGCGCCGACCCGGCCACCGGCGCCGGGCTCGTCATCACCGAGGCGACCCAGGTCTGCCCCGAAGGCCAGGGTTACCTCGACACGCCCGGCATCCACAACGCCGCGCAGGTGGCCGGCTGGCGGCGCATCACCGATGCCGTGCATGCGCAAGGCGGGCGCATCGTGGTGCAGCTGTGGCACGTCGGGCGCATCTCGCACGTCTCGCTGCAGCCGGGCTCGCAGGCGCCGGTGTCGAGCACGGCGCGGCCGGCGGGCAGCAAGACCTACGTCGCCGGCGGCTTTGC
>JACZKT010000659.1 GCA_014859905.1 Rubrivivax sp. | reverse complement strand
GCCCAGCACCGGCCTGCAGCCGCTGCCGCGCGGCGAAGCGGCGCGCCGCCTGCCCATCGTGCTGCAGGCCGACAGCATCCGCAGCCAGCCCGACCTGGCCACCGTGGCCGAGGGTCGCGTCGAGTTCCGCCGTGGCGAACTGCTGATCAACGCCGATCGACTGTCCTACGACACCCCGCAGGCTCTGGCCAGCGCACGCGGCCATGTGCGCGTGGTGCGCGACGGCGCGGTGTACAGCGGGCCCGAGCTCGAGCTGCGCGTGCAGCGATTCGAGGGGTTTTTCCTTGAGCCCGAGTACGAGTTCACCCGGATCGGCGCTGGGGGCCGCGCCGATCGCATCGACTTCCTGGGCCCAACCCGTTCGCGCGCCACCAATGCCTCGTACACCAGTTGCCCGCGTGGCGGCCCCGAGGAGCCGGACTGGGTGCTGCGTGCACGCAGCGTCAGACTCGACTTCGACGCCAACGAAGGTATCGCCGAAGGCGCCGTGCTGCGCTTCCTGGGCACGCCCATCGTGGCGCTGCCGATCCTGAGCTTCCCGCTCACGGATGCGCGCAAGTCGGGCTGGCTGCCGCCGTCCCTCAATATCGACAACCGCAGCGGCATCGAGCTTGCGGTGCCGTACTACTGGAACATCGCCCCGAACCGGGATGCGACGATCGTGCCCCGAATCATCACGCGCCGCGGCCTGGGTCTGGACACCGAGTTCCGCTACCTGGAGCCGGCCTACCAGGGCAAGGTGCTGCTCGAGTGGCTGCCCCGGGACCGCATCGCCAGTCGTTCGCGCGAGGCGCTGAGCTGGGCGCACCTGGGGCAGTTGCGGGGCGGACTGGTCTACCGTGCCGATCTCGCGCGCGTCTCCGACGACGACTGGTGGAAGGACTTCCCGAACGCCGGACGCAGCTTCACCCCGCGGCTGCTTCCTTTGCGGCTGGCCCTGGAGCGGCCCTTCGAGATGCCCACTGGCGAGGGCGAGGCCTATCTGCGCACGCTGCGCTGGCAGGTCCTGCAGGCGCCGGATTCCTTCATCGCCGCGCCCTATGAACGCAGCGCGCAGCTCGGCGTGCGGCTGGGCGGGGGGACGAGCGGCTGGCGCTACGCATTGGAAACCGAAGTCAATCGCTACACGCTGCCGCACGGCCAGGCGGCAAGCAGCGGGCGCTACACGGGCGACCGCGCGCACCTGGTAGCCAACCTCAGCCGGCCGCTGCGCGAACCGGGCTGGTGGTTGGTGCCGCGGCTGTCGGTCAACGCCGCCAGCTACTTCAAGGGCTACGAGCCGGCGCCGGCTGCCGCCGTCGTGCAGCAGGGCTCGCGTGTGATTCCCACCTTCAGCATCGATGCCGGGCTGGAACTCGAACGCGACACTTCGTTCTTCGGCCGAGCGCTGCAGCAGACGCTCGAGCCGCGGCTGCTCTACGTCAACACGCCGTACCGCGCGCAGAGCCAATTCCCCAACTACGACTCGGCGGCGCGTGACTTCAGCTTCGTTTCCATCTACGCCGCCAACGCGTTCTCCGGTGTCGACCGCGTCTCCGATGCGCACCAGCTCACGGCCGGCGTGACGACGCGCCTGGTCGACACCGCCAGCGGCGCCGAGGCCTTCAACCTCACGCTCGTCCAGCGTTACCTCTTTCGCCCGCAGCGCGTGGCGCCGCAGGCCGACGGCACGCCCGACGGCGAGCCGCTCACGCAGCGCTTCTCCGACCTGTTGCTGGTCGGCTCGACGAGCGTGCTGCCCGGCTGGGCGCTGGACGCGACGGTGCAGTACAGCCCCGACCTCCAGCGCGCGGTGCGCTCGATCGTCGCCGCGCGCTGGTCACCCGGGCCTTACCGCACGCTCAGCTCCACCTACCGCCTGGCGCGCGGATTGAGCGAGCAGCTCGAACTCGGCTGGCAGTGGCCGGTCTACAGCAGCGCAGGCCAGGGCAGGGGTGCCTGCAGTGGTTCCTTGTATTCGGTGGGCCGCGTGAACTACAGCCTGAACGACAGCCGCATCACCGATGCGGTGTTCGGCGTCGAGTACGACGCCGGCTGCTGGATCGGCCGCCTCGTCGCCGAACGGCTGTCCACCGGCCGCAGCGAAGCCACGACGCGGCTGCTGGTGCAACTGGAGCTGGTGGGTCTGTCGCGCATCGGATCCAACCCGCTCAAGGTGTTGAAGGACAATATCCCCGGTTACCGCCTGCTTCGCGACGACTCGCGCGGTGCGGCCCCGCTCGAAGACCGGCAGACCGTTTTCCCATGACCGATTCCCCTACTCGCTGGCCAGGCCAGGCGCTGGCCCTGTTGCTGGCCATGGCGCCGGCCCTGTGCCTGCCTGCGGCCGCGCAGGACCACGGCGGCGTGCGCAGCGGCGACTACATCGCCGCCATCGTCAACCAGGAGCTCGTCACCGCCGGCGAAGTGCAGCGCCGCGTCGAGCGTGCACTGGCCGAGGGCGGCCGCAGCGGTGTGCGAATGCCGCCCGAAGGCGAGCTGCGGCGCCAGGTGCTCGACGCGCTCATCGACGAGCGCGTGATCATCACCAGCGCCCGCGAAAGCGGCATGCGCGTCGACGAACCCGAGATCGACCGCGCCGTGCAGAGCATCGCGGCGCAGAACCAGATCAGCATGGACGTGCTGCGCCAGCGCCTGGCCGAGGAAGGCATGGACTACGGGCGCTTTCGTGCCAACCTGCGCGACCAGATGATGATCGAGCGCTTGCGCGAGCGCGAGGTCTACCGGCGCATCGCGGTCAGCGACGAGGACGTCGACAAGTTCATCGAGGCCCAGCGCAGCGCACTCAACGCCGACCCCGAGACCAACCTGGCGCAGATCCTCGTCACCGTGCCCGAAGGCGCCGACGAGGCCACCGTGGTCGCCCGGCAGGCGCGCGCGATGGCGGCGCTGACGCGCGTGCGTGCCGGCGAGGCCTTCGACGCCGTGGCGCGCGAGGTCTCCGAAGACGCCAACCGGCAAAAGGGCGGCGAAATCGGGCTGCGTCCGGCGTCCAGGCTGCCCGACGTGTTCCTGCAGGCGACACGCACTCTGAAGCCCGGCGAGGTCAGCGCCGAGCCGCTGCGCACCGGTGCCGGCTTCCACATCCTGAAGGTGCTCGAACGCAAGGAGCAGCCGCTGGGCCAGGTGACGCAGACGCGTGCCCGCCACGTGCTGTTGCGCACCTCGCCGCAGCTCGCGGCCGCGGTGGCGGCGCAGCGGCTGGCCGAGTACCGGCGCCAGATCGAGAGCGGCACGAAGACCTTCGAGGACATCGCGCGGCAGTTCAGCGAGGACGGCTCCGCCGCGGCCGGCGGTGACCTGGGCTGGTCGGCACCGGGCGTCATGGTGCCGGAGTTCGAGACGGCGATGGACGCGCTGCCGGTGGGGGGGCTGTCGGCGCCGGTGGTGTCGCGCTTCGGCGTGCACCTGATCCAGGTGCTGGAGCGGCGCAACGTGGCGCTGGACGTGAGTCAGTTGCGCGAGCAGGCGCGCAATGTGCTGCGCGAGCAGAAGTTCGAGCAGGCCTACCTCGACTGGACCAAGGAGTTGCGCTCGCGGGCCTACGTCGAGTTCCGCGAGCCGCCGCAGTGACGGCGGGTGCGGGGCGCCATCTGGCCCGCAAGCGCTTCGGCCAGCACTTCCTGGTCGATGCCGGCGTCATCGACGCCATCGTCGATGCCATCGACCCGCGGCCCGGGCAGGCCATCGTCGAGATCGGCCCCGGCCTGGGTGCACTCACCCACCCCCTGCGGCAGCGTTGCGGCACGCTCACGGTGATCGAACTCGATCGTGACCTCGCTGCACGGTTGCGGCGCGAGAGCGGTCTCGTGGTGGTCGAGGCCGACGTGCTGAAGGTCGACTTTGCCGCGCTGGCCGCCGCCGCCGGGCAAGCGCTGCGGGTGGTGGGCAACCTGCCCTACAACATCTCCACGCCGATCCTGTTTCACCTGCTGGGCGCCGCGGCCCACGTCGCCGACCAGCATTTCATGCTGCAGAAGGAAGTGGTGGCGCGCATGGCGGCCGCGCCCGGCAACAAGGATTACGGGCGCCTGACGGTGATGCTGCAATGGCGCTACCGCATCGCTGCAGTGCTGGATGTGCCGCCCGAGGCTTTCGAGCCACCGCCGCGCGTGCATTCGGCCGTGGTGCGCATGGTGCCGCTGCCGGCGCCCGAGGGTGTCGATGCGGCCCGCCTGGGGGCGCTGGTGACGGTGGCGTTCTCGCAGCGACGCAAGCTGCTGCGCCACACCCTGGGGCGCTGGCTGGAAGCCGAGGGCATCACCCTGCCCTTCGACCTGCAGCGCCGCGCTGAGGAGGTGCCGGTGGCCGAGTACCTGGCGCTGGCGCGCGCTGCGCGGGCGTAGCAAAGCAAGGAGCCCTCGCGTGCGAGGGCTCCTGCGGGTGTGCCGGCGTTCAGCCGGTGAGACACCGGCTTACGCGGCGTTCAACCACGCTGCGGTGTCGAAAGCGCTGCTCATCAGCGGCATGTTCATGCCGAAGTTGGGGTTGGTGCCGTTCTTGGGCACCACCTTCACTGCCTTGACTGCGCTTGCCTGGGCCACTTCCGTCGCCCGCTCCCATGACCCGAATTCCTGGGAGCGGGCTACTGAAAAGAATAGAAGCACCTGAACGGTATTCGTCGTTCCCCCCAGAATTCTGCGGCGTCGCGGAAGACCTCGAGCAACTGCTCGCGCGCCTCGCGGTCGAAACGCGGGTTGTCCGGCAACTGCTCGAGCACGACCACGAAGCCCGGCTGCTGGCCGGCCTTGTGCACGAGGTCGGTCATGCAGTCGTACAGGGCATCGAGGTTCTTGCCGAAATGCGGCGGGAAGGTGAACGCCTGCGCGATCGCCTCCAGCACTTCCTGCTTGGTCTGCGTGCTCGACAGGTTCGCGTAGAGGAAGTGCTGGCCGGATGTTTCGGCCGCCTTCATCAGGTCGTCAACCCGGTACGCCCTTATGGCCTGGACGATATTGGGTCGGATGGTCTGCAACTCCATGGTCGCCTTCCTCCTTGGGAAGAAAATGGAAAAGGGATCGCTCGGCACCGGCGCTCACTGCGCGATGCGGCGGAAGCTCGCGTAATGATCGTCGGTGTAATAACAGGCCTCGGGGCGATTCGGTGGACTGCCGCCGCAGACGATGCGACGCGCGCCACGGTTTCTGGCCCCGGGGGTCCTCACGGTGTATTCGCGGTAGTGGCCACGCGCCCGCGGCGGCAGCAAGCGTTCGCGATTGCCGAACACGATGCCGTCCTTGTCGTACGGGAACGGGCCGCCTCCGAGGATGCGCTGGTGTGTGACCTGAGCTTCGTGCGGCAATGTCGCCATGGCCACCGGCAGCACGGACGCCGGGGCCTCGGGAGCCCGCGCGTGAACCGCTGCACCGGCCGCCAAGCCCGACGCCACCGCCACGGTGACCCCCCACTTGCGCATTGCCCGCCGCAGCCCACCGCCCGACGAGACCAGACCGGTCCAGAACACGGGATAACCCTGAAAAATCAAAGCGCGATGGTACCGTAACCCCCCCAGAAACTCAAGCAGCTGCCCAATATTGGGGCGGCATGGCGGGGTTATGAGCGGGCGCTCACATACACAGATCGGCCGCGATCAGCCCTGCGCAGGCAGGGCCGACCGTCCCGCTTCAACTTGCAGGCCGCGCCCTCGCAGAGCTCGGGCTCCTCGGCTGGCGCAGTTCAGTCCGCAGGGACTGAACTGCGTCCTGCCTCGGCATCCGCGACGGTCAGGGCGGTCATGTTGACGATGCGCCGCACCGTGGCCGAGGCGGTGAGCACGTGGACCGGCTTGGCGGCGCCCAGCAGCACCGGGCCGATGGCGATGCCGCCGCCGGCCGCTGTCTTGAGCAGGTTGTAGGCGATGTTCGCGGCGTCGATGTTGGGCAGCACCAGCAGGTTGGCCTCGCCGTGCAGTCTGCTTCGCGGCATCAGCTTGTGGCGCGCGGCGGCGTCGAGCGCGACGTCGCCGTGCATTTCGCCGTCGACCTCGAGCCAGGGCGCCTGTGCACGCAGCTGCGCCAGCGTGCACCGCATCTTCAGCGCGCTGGGGTGGTCGCTGGTGCCGAAGTTGGAGTGCGAGAGCAGCGCCGCCCGGGGTTCGATGCCGAAACGCCTCATCTCCTCGGCGGCCATCACGGTGATCGCGGCCAGCTCCTCGGCGCTGGGGTCGGCATTGACGTGGGTGTCGACCAGGAAGACCTGCCGGCCGGGCAGCATGAGGCCGTTCATGCAGGCGTAGACCTGCACGTCCTGCGCCGTGCCCGGGCTGCCGCCGTGGCGCTTGCCGATCACCTGGTCGATGTAGTGCAGGTGGTCGGCGGTGGTGCCCCAGGTGCCGCAAAGCAGCCCGTCGACCTCGCCCTTGTGCAGCAGCATGGCGCCGATGAGCGTGAGCCGGCGCCGCATCTCGATCTTGGCCACCTGCACCGTGACGCCCTTGCGCTCGGTCATGCGGTGGTAGCTCATCCAGAAGTCGCGGTAGCGCTCGTCGTGCTCGACGTTGACGACGTCGTAGTCGTCGCCTTCCTTCAGGCGCAGCCCGAAGGCCAGGGCACGTGCTTTGATCACCGCCGGGCGGCCGATCAGCGTCGGCCGCGCCAGGCCTTCGTCGACCACCACCTGCACGGCGCGCAGCACGCGCTCTTCCTCGCCCTCGGCGTAGGCCACGCGCTTGCTCTTGGCCTGCTTGGCCTGCGTGAAGATCGGCTTCATCGTCGTGCCCGAGGCGTAGACGAAGGTCTTGAGCTTTTCGCGGTAGGCGTCGAGGTCGCGGATGGGACGCGTGGCGACGCCCGATTCGGCAGCGGCGCGCGCCACCGCCGGCGCGATCTTCTCCATCAGCCGGTGGTCGAAGGGCTTGGGAATCAGGTACTGCGGCCCGAAGCTCAGGTTGGCGCCGGCGTAGGCCGCCGCCACGACGTCGCTCTGCTCGGCGCGCGCCAGTTCGGCGATCGCGTGCACGGCGGCAATCTCCATTGCATCGGTCACGGTCGTGGCGCCGCAGTCGAGGGCGCCGCGGAAGATGTAGGGGAAACACAGGACGTTGTTGACCTGGTTCGGGTGGTCGGCGCGACCGGTGGCGATGATGGCGTCGGCGCGCCCGGCCAGCGCCTGCTCCGGTTCGATCTCGGGCGTCGGGTTGGCCAGCGCAAAGACGATGGGCTGGCGGGCCATCGTGGCCACCATCGCCGGCTTGAGCACGCCGCCGGCCGACAGACCCAGAAAGATGTCGGCGCCGGTCAGCACTTCGGCCAGCGTGCGCTTGTCGGTGGCCTGGGCGAAGTGGGCCTTGTCCTCGTCCATCAGCTCGGTGCGCCCGGCGTAGACGACACCGGCCAGGTCGGTGACCCAGATGTTCTCGCGCCGTACGCCCAGTTTCAGCAGCAGCCCCAGGCAGGCCAGCGCCGCGGCGCCGGCGCCCGAGGTCACGAGCTTGACCTCGGCGATCGGCTTGCCGACGACCGCCAGCGCGTTGAGCAGCGCGGCGCCGACGACGATGGCGGTGCCGTGCTGGTCGTCGTGAAAGACCGGGATCTTCATGCGCTCGCGCAGCCGGCGCTCGACGTAGAAGCAGTCGGGCGCCTTGATGTCCTCGAGGTTGATGCCGCCGAAGGTGGGCTCGAGCGCCGCGATCACGTCGACCAGCTTGTCGAGGTTGCGCTCGTTGATCTCGAGGTCGAAGACGTCGATGCCGGCGAACTTCTTGAACAGCACTGCCTTGCCTTCCATCACCGGCTTGGCCGCCAGCGGGCCGATGTCGCCCAGGCCCAGCACCGCGGTGCCGTTGGTGACCACTGCCACCAGATTGCCGCGCGCGGTGTAGCGGAAGGCGTTGGCCGGGTCGGCGACGATCTCCTCGCAAGCCGCGGCGACGCCGGGCGAGTAGGCCAGCGCCAGGTCGCGCTGGTTGATCATCTGCTTGGTCGGCTGCACCGCGAGCTTGCCGGGGGTCGGAAACTCGTGGTACTCCAGCGCCGCCTGCTTCAGCTCGGCGGCCTGGTGCTCGGCGGCGGCGAGAGCGGCGGGATTCTCTTCGGGCATCGGCATCGTGCGGTCTCCTCGCGGCTGCGCGCACAGCATCCTTGGCGCGGGCGCGGATTGTAGGCGGGCCGCCTGTGCGCACGCCGCAGCGCCGCCGATGCGCGAAACTGCGTAGCGGCTGCTGCCTGCACCCGGCCAATACTGCAGGCGCCGCCCGCGCCACCGCATGAACCCCACCGACGCCGCCACGCTGAACCGCCCGCCACTGCGCCGCCTGCGCCGCGCCCTGCTGTGGGGTGCGCTGCTGGCGCTGCTGGGGGTCGCGCAGACGCTGCTGGTGGCCTTGACCCTCAATTACGAATCGACGCGGGCGCAGGACGCGGTGGACACGGTGGCCGCCGAGGCCGCCGCGGCAGTGCGCAGCGAAATCCATGGCCTGATGCAGGCCCTGCAGGCCATGGCCTGGACCGAAGCGCAGCAGCCGGCATGGCGCGACGGCGCCGGCGCGCTGCTGCGCCGCCGCCAGGACCTGAAGCGCGTGGAGTGGCGCGACCCGCAACTGGCGGTGGTGGACGCGGTGGACACGCCCTTCCTGCCGCACCTGTTCACGCAGATGGCACGCACCGACCTCGGGGTCGACGCCGAGCTGGCCTGCAAGAGCGCGCGCCGCAGCGCGGCACCGATGTTCTCGCGCAGTTACTTCGTGCCCCTGCCGGGCGGCCGCGGACTCGAGATCATGGACCTGTGCCTGCCGGTGCAGCAAGCCGGCCGCGCGCACGGTTTCCTGGTCGCCAGCATCGCCTTGACCACGCTGCTCGAAACCGCGCTGGCGGCGCCCGAGGCGCGGCGCCACGAATTCTCCTTCGTCGAAGGTGACGGCACGCGGCTGGCGCGTGCCGGCGTGCCGCGCGGCGCCGGCATCTACGTCGCTGAACGTGTGGTCGACATGCCGGGCACGACGCTGCAGCTGCGCACCGACAGCGCGGCGGGGCGGCCGAGCCTGATACCCAACCTGACCACGGCACTGGTGCTGGGCCTGTCGCTGGCGCTGTTCAGCGTCGTGCTGCTGCTGGCGCGCGACGTGCGCCGGCGCGCGCTGGCCGAGCGCGCGCTGGCCGAGGCGCTGGCCTTTCGCAAGGCGATGGAGGACTCGCTGTCCACCGGCTTGCGCGCGCGCGACCTGCAAGGCCGCATCAGCTACGTCAACCCGGCGTTCTGCGCCATGGTCGGCTACACGCAGGAGGAGCTGCGCGCGCCGCGCACCACCGTGCCCGTGGTGCCCCCGTACTGGCCGCCGGAGTCCAGCGCCGAATACCTGCGCCGCCACGCGCTGCGGCTGCAAGACGCCGGCCGCCGGACGCCCGACGCGCGCGACTCGCGCGAGGGCATCGAGACCGTGTTCATGCGCAAGAACGGTGAGCGCTTCCCGGTCATGATCTATGAGGCACCACTGGTCGACGGTGAGGGCCGGCACACCGGCTGGATGAGCGCGGTGCTCGACCTCAGTGCGCAGCGCAGTGTCGAGGAGCTGTCGCGCCTGCAACAGGACCGGCTGCAGGCCACAGCGCGGCTGGTCACCGTCGGCGAAATGGCCTCGCTGCTGAGCCACGAACTGAACCAGCCCTTGGCGGCGATCGCCAGCTACGCCAGCGGCTCGCTCAACCTCATCGACGAGCCCGATGCTTCGACCCCCGAGATGCTGCGCCACGCCCTGGGCCGCATCGCCGAGCAGGCCGAACGCGCCGGCCGCGTCATCAAGAGCGTGCACGACTTCGTGCGCCGCCGCGAGCAGCAGCACGAAAACATCACCGCGGCGGCGCTGATCGAGGCCGTGCTGCCGCTGGCCAGGCTGCAGGCGCACAAGAGCGGCACCCGCATCCAGGTCGACCTGCCAGCACCACCCGCGCGGCCGCCGCGCGCTCGCTGCGACTGCACGATGGTCGAGCAGGTGCTGCTGAACCTGGCGCGCAACGGCATCCAGGCCATGGAGGCAGCCACGCCGCCGGCCGAGCGTGTGCTGACGCTGCGGGCACGTCAGGCGCACCCGGGCTGGGTCGTGTTCAGCGTCATCGACGCCGGACCGGGCATCGCTGCCGAGGTCGCGGCGCGTCTTTTCACGCCCTTCTTCACGACCCGCGCCGAAGGCATGGGGCTGGGCCTGAGCCTGTGCCGCACGGTCATCGAACAGCACGGCGGCGTGCTCGACTTCGGCCCCGGCCCAGGCGGCCGCGGCACCGAGTTCCGTTTCACGCTGCCGGCGTCGAAGGTGGCGGAAACAGGCGAAACTTCGGGCTCCCCGATCGCGGCGTGACGCGCCTGGCCCGATGGCACCCCTGGCTCTGGACCCCTCGCTGGGCATCCCGGTCGTCTACCTGGTGGACGACGAAGAGGTCGTGCGCGACGCGCTGGCCTGGCTGCTGCGTTCGCGCCGCTTGCTGTCCGAGGGTTTTGCCAGCGTCGATGCCTTCGAGGCCAGTCTGGCCGTGAACACGGCGCCCGGCCGCCCGGCCTGGCCCACATCACCGGCCTGCCTGGTACTGGACATGCGCATGCCGGGCGTCAGCGGGCTGGTGCTGTTCGAGCGTCTGGCCGAGCGTGGCCGCCTGCCGCAGCTGCCGGTGATCTTCCTGACCGGCCATGGCGACGTGCCGACCGCGGTGGCAGCGGTCAAGCGTGGCGCCTTCGACTTCGTCGAGAAGCCCTTTTCCAACAATGCGCTGGTCGACCGCATCGAGCAGGCGCTGCTGGCCAGCGCAGCGGCGCTGCACGAGCGGCGCCAGCGCGGCGCGCTGGCGCAGTTGCTGGCTGAGTTGACCGAGCGCGAATGCGAAGTCATGCAGCTGGTGATCGACGGCCGGCCGAACAAGCTGATCGCCGACGCGCTGTCGATCAGCGTGCGCACGGTGGAGGTGCACCGCGCACGCGTGTTCGAGAAAATGGGCGTGAGGTCGGCGGTGGAGCTGGCGAACCTGCTGCGGCAGGCGGGCGCGGGCGCGCGTGGGGCCACCGATGGCCGGTGAGTTCGAGCTCATCGGGCGGTATTTCACGCGCCCCGTCAGCCGCGCTGCCCTGGGCGTGGGCGACGACTGCGCACTGGTCCGCGTCGATGCCGGCATGCAGCTGGCGGTGTCTTGTGACATGCTGGTCGAAGGCCGGCACTTCCTTTCCACCGTGGCGCCCGAGCGGCTGGGCCACAAGGCGCTGGCGGTCAACCTGAGCGACCTCGCCGCCTGCGGCGCCGAGCCGCTGGCCTGCACGCTGGCCCTGGCGCTGCCGCGCGCCGACGAGGTCTTCGTCGCGGCCTTCGCCCGTGGCTTGTTCGTGCTGGCCGACACGCACGGCATC
>JACZKT010000658.1 GCA_014859905.1 Rubrivivax sp. | reverse complement strand
GCGTGACGCCCACGCTGCATGTGCAGTTGGCCGAATCGGGCGTGCGCAAGGCCTACCGGACCGACTTCGACGCCGCGCAAGCAGCAACACTGTACGAGCGGCTCGCGGCGCAGATCCGTGCCTTGCGCGCCGACGCCGACGCCGGGCCGCACCGGGGCTGAGGCCAGCGGCCCGCCAGGAGCGCTCGGTTCAGGCGGACGCAGCATCGGCAATGTGGTGTTCAGGCGACCTTCCGTTTGAGCCCCTCTGCGGCAAGACGCGGCCATCATGGAGAGCTCTCCATAATGGAGATGTCCAGCTTGGGGACAGCGGCCTCGCGGATGCAGTGCGTCCGGATCGACGGTTAGTTAGGCGCCATCTCACTCGCCAATCTCTATGCCGTCTTGCGGCGCCTCAGACCGGAACGCAAGCGCTGATTGACGCATTACCGGCCAACCAGATGGCCCTGCACCACATACCACGCGTCCTCGACCCAGTCGCACAGAACGCGCCGCGTCTCGCGCGGGTCGATGATGTCCAGCACGCCGAACTTCTCCGCCGTGCGGAAGGGTGAGGTCATCGCCAGGTAGTGCGCCTCCAGCTCGGCGCGCTTGGCTGCCGGGTCGGGTGCGGCCTCGATCTCGGCCTTGTGCGCGGCCATCACGCCGCCTTCGATCGGGATCGAGCCCCAGCGCGCCGACGGCCAGGCGAAGCGGTGGTTCAACCGGTCGCCGCCCTTCGGGCCGTGCAGCGCACCGGCCATGCCGAAGCAGCGCCGCATCAGGATCGACACCCACGGCGAGCGGCAGGCGGCCAGCGCCTCGCCGACGCGCGTGGCGCCCAGCAAGGTGCCAGCGGCCTCGGCCTCCAGTCCGGTGGCATTGCCGGGCTGATCGACAAAGTTCACCACGGGCAGGCCGAACAGGCTGCACAGCTTGGTGTGGCGTTCCATCTTGTAGGCGGCCTGCAGCGTCATCGCGCCGCCGGACGACTTGGGGTCGTTGGCGATCGCGCCCACCGGCACGCCGTTCAACCGGCCCAGCATCGTGATCACCGATCCGCCCTGCCAGCGACCGATCTCGAACAGGCTGTCGCGGTCGAACATCGCATTCAGGATCTTGCGCGGGTCGTATATCTTGCGCCGGTCGTGCGGAATGGCGTCTTTCAGCCAGTCGTCGGCGCGGTTCGGGTCGTCGTTGGAGTCGATCAGCGGTGCCAGCTCGTACACGCTGCGCGGCAGGTAGGACAGGAAGCGCTTCACCTGGGCCAGCGCATCGGCCTCGTCCGCGGCCTCGTTGTGCACCAGCGCGCTCTTGCGATGCACCTTCCAGCCGCCCAGGTCGTTCTTGTCGACCTCGACGCCGTAGGCCTGGCGCACCACGTGCGGGCCGGCGGCCATGACCTGCGCCTGCTCGCGCACCAGCACCGAGAAGTGCGAGGACAGTACCTTGATCGCCCCCTGGCCGACACAGGCGCCCAGCGCCACGCCGACCACCGGCACGGTCTGCAGCAGGTCCTGCGTCGGCCATGTGGTGTATTCGGGGATCTTGGTGCCACCGATCTGCATCAGCAGCTTGACGCTGCCGCCGGCCGAATCCACCAGCCGCACCAGCGGCATGCGCAGCTGGTGCGCCAGGCGCTCGATGTAGATCCACTTGTCGGCGATCGTGCCTTCGGAGCTGCCGGCGCGGATGGTGAAGTCGTCGACATGCAGCGCCACCTTGCGCCCGGCAATGCGGCCGGTGCCGACGATGGCGTTGGTCGGGTCCGTGTGCTTGTAGTGGCCTTCGCCGTCGTAGTGGCCCTTGCCGGCCAGCGTGCCCATCTCGTGGAAGCTGCCGTCGTCGATAAGCGCGGCGATGCGCTCGCGCGCGTTCATGCGGCCGCTGGCCTTGAACTTGGCCAGCGCCTCCGGCCCGCCCATGGCCAGCGCGCTCTGGCGGCGTGCCTGCAGTTCAGTCAGTTCGGCCGCCCAGTCGCCGCCGGGCTCGAAGCCCGCATCGTGGCGCACGCTCATCGAGATGCTCCCAAGCCCAGGCTGACAGCCAGCTCGGAGGCCGCCTTCCATTCCGACATCAGGTAGCGGTGCGAGTCGACATAACCGCGGAAGATCGGCTTGTTGCCCGATTTCTCCACCAGCGCCAGCCACTGCTTGTCCTGCGACACCTTGCGCAGCGCGTCCTCCCAGAAGCGGACCTGCTCGGCATTGACGCCGGGCGGCAGCATCACGCCGTTGTAGCTGACGTAGTCGGCCGGCACGCCCTGTTCGCGCCAGGTCTTGACCCCCGCCAGCGGCCCGGTGCCGGGCTCGGGCGCGGCGCTGGCCAGGATGCGCAGCTTGCCGGCCTTTACCTGCGGCAGGATCACCGGCGCGGTGGCCGAGACCACGTCCACGTGCCCGCCGATCAGCGCGATGACCGATTCGCCCGAGGAGCGGAAGGGTGCGATGGTCAGCTTGTCGATGGCCACGCCGGCCACCTTCAGCGGCTTGGCGAGCGCCATGTGCGTGTTCTGACCCAGGGCCGGCGCCACGGCGATGCGCAGCTTGGTCGGGTCGGCCTTCAGCGCGTTGACCAGGTCGGTGCCGGTCATCAGCGGCGAATCGGCGCGCACCGCCACCAGCGAGGTCTCCTCGACCATCATCGCCACCGGCGTGAAGTCGCGCGGGTCGGCTTTGATCAGCCCGGTCACCGCGCCGGCAATCGCACCGGTGTGGAAGGTGCCCAGGTACTGGGCCTTGCCGGCGTTGGTCTTCAGCACCTGCATCGCCAGCGCGCCGCCGGCGCCGACCTTGTTCTCCACCAGGATGGTCTGGCCGTTGACCAGCTTCAGCGCCTCCAGCGAGTCCTTGATGCCGCGGGCATACAGGTCCACCGTGCCCCCGGGTGCGACGCCGATGATGTAGTTGACGCGCTCGGTGGGCTTCCATGCGGTCTGGGCCTGGGCCACGCCGGCGAAAAGGCAGGCGCCGGCAAGCAGTGCGGTGGCGAGTCCAGTGTTCATGTCATCTCCTTCGTTTGTAAGAGCTTGGATGGCGCTGATTCAGGTAGTTGAAGGCCGCGCCGAAGTTCATGCGCCGGCCGCGGCCTTGGCGGCTGCCTTGCGCTGCGGAATGAAGACGTCCTCAACCCAGCGCGTGGTCACGCGGCCGTTCCTGAAGTCCTCGTGCTCCAGCACCGCGCGGTGAAAGGGTGCGGTGGTGGCCGGGCCTTCCACCTGCAGCCGTTGCAGCGCATCGCGCATGCGCGCGATGGCCTGCTCGCGCGTCGGCGCATGCACGATCAGCTTGCCGAGCAGCGAGTCGTAGTAGGGCGTGACGGTGTAGCCGTCGTGGCAGTGGCTGTCGCAACGGATGCCTTCGCCTTCGGGCGGCGCCCAGCGGGCCAGCAGGCCGGGGCGCGGCAGGAAGTTGCGCTCCGGATCCTCGGCATTGATGCGGCATTCGATCGCATGGCCGCGCTGCACCACCTGCGCCTGCGTGAAGGACAGCGGCAGCCCGGCCGCGACGCGCAGCTGTTCGGCCACCAGGTCGAAGCCGGTGACCATCTCGGTGACCGGATGCTCGACCT
The DNA here is from genome assembly GCA_014859905.1 of Rubrivivax sp. GTDB lineage: Bacteria > Pseudomonadota > Gammaproteobacteria > Burkholderiales > Burkholderiaceae_C > Rubrivivax. Next base: position 430 of record JACZKT010000658.1, on the reverse strand, counting down.
GGATGCGCGTGTTCATCTCCAGGAAGTAGAAACGTCCGTCACGGTCGTCGAGCACGAACTCCACCGTGCCGGCGCCGTGGTAGCCGACGCTGCGGGCGAGTGCCACCGCGGCTTCGCCTATCGCCGCGCGCTGTGCGGCGCCCAGGGCCGGCGACGGCGATTCCTCGATCAGCTTCTGGTGGCGGCGTTGCGTCGAGCACTCGCGTTCGCCCAGGTGCACGATCTGGCCGTGGCGGTCGGCCATCACCTGGATCTCGACGTGGCGCGCGCGCTCGATCAGCTTCTCCACGTAGAGCGTGCTGTCGCCAAAGGCCGCGCTGGCCTCGGCCGCGGCGCTGGCGAAGGCCGCGGCCATCTCCGAGGCGTTGCACACCACGCGCATGCCGCGCCCGCCGCCGCCCGCGCTGGCCTTGACCAGCACCGGGTAGCC
>JACZKT010000657.1 GCA_014859905.1 Rubrivivax sp. | reverse complement strand
CACGCTGGCGGTGCTGCTGGCCAGCGTGCTCGCCCTGTCGTATGTGGCGGTGCGCTGGGTCGTGCGGCCGCTGCAACAGCTCACGCAGGCTGCGCAGGCGCTGGGGCAGGATCTCAAGCGCCCGCCCCTGCCCGAAGACGGTCCGCGCGAAGTGCAGCAGGCGGCACGTGCCTTCAACACCATGCAGCAGCGCCTGGCGGCCTTCATCGACGAACGCACGCGCATGCTCACCGCGCTGTCGCACGACCTGAAGACACCGTTGACACGCATGCGGCTGCGCGCCGACCTGCTGGACGACGACGAACAGCGGCTGCGCTTCGAGTCCGACCTCAAGGAAATGGAGGCCATGGTCACGCAGACGCTGGAGTTCATGCGTGGCCTCGGCGGCAACGAACCGCGCCAGCCGGTGGACATGATGGCGCTGCTGGCCGCGCTGCAGGCCGACAACCAGGCCATGGGCCGCGGCGTCATGGTCGAGGGCCGGGCCACACGGCCCTGCATCGGCGTCGCCTCGCTGCTCAAGCGGGCCCTGGGCAACCTGGTCGACAACGCCGTGCTCTACGGCGGCCGCGCCACGGTGCGTGTCGAGGAGACGCCCGCCGCGCTCGTGCTGCGCGTCCGGGACGACGGGCCGGGCATCCCCGAGACCGAACTCGAGCGTGTCTTCGAACCGTTCCACCGGCTGGAGGCCTCGCGCAGCCGCGCAACCGGCGGCACCGGCCTGGGCCTGGGCATCGCGCGCAACATCGCGCGCATGCACGGCGGCGACCTGGTGCTGCGCAACCGGCCCGAAGGCGGGCTCGAAGCCCGTCTGACCCTGCCCCGGCACGGCAGCTGATGGCCACCGAAGATGTGGCACCGCGGCCGGGAGGCGTCGCGTGATTCGTCGGCAACGGACCGTGCTCGAGTTCACCGAGTCGCGCGCTTGCGGGTGGCGCCGACCGGCCCCGGCCCGATGGCGGGTTAAGCTGCGCGGCTGATGAGCCGTTTCGCCAAGGCAGCCCGGAGGAGAGCTATGTTCAACTGGTTGCGCCGGCGCGAGAGCGTCGCGGCGACTGCGCATGCACCGCTGGCGCCGGCAGAACCTGCCGGCCTGGCCTTGGTGAAGCGGATGTCGCGTTCGGTGTCGACCTTGGGGCGGGACGCTGCCGAGGTGCGGGGCGTGCTGGAAGACACGCAGAAGATCGTCGAAACCCAGGGCCAGGCGATGCTGGCACTGGCCGCCGAGCTGAGCCAGGTGCGGCAGGCGCAGCAGGCGATCGTCGACTCGACCCTGCAGACCCGCAGCGCGGTGGAACGGGCGCGCACCGCGCTGGCCGGCATCGGCCAGGAGGTCGGCGGCATCGTCCAGACCCTGCGCGGCGTTTCCGACGCCGCCGCCGAGATCACCCAGATTGCCTTGCAGACCCGCCTCGTCGCCTTCAACGCCTCGGTGGAGGCCAAGCACGCCGGCGAGGCCGGCCGCGGCTTCGGCGTCGTGGCCGATGCGGTGAAGGACCTGGCAGGCAAGGTCGAGGCCTCGTCCAAGACCATCATCGGCTCGGTCGCGGCGCTGGACGAGCGCGTCGGGCGCTTCAGCCGCGAGCTGCGCAGCGAAGGCGCGGGTGGGCAGACGAGCAGCATCCACGCGGCGTTTGCCGACGTCGAGGCCGACGTCGCCCGCATCTCCTCATCCGCCGAGCAGAGCCGCCGCACCAGCGCGGCCCTCAACGAGCGGGCCGCCGCGCTGGCGAACGAGGTGCGCCAGGCGGTGCAGGGGCTGAGCAAGGCCTTCACCTGCAGCGACGGCTTCCTGCGCCTGTCGGAGGAGCTGATCGAGCAGATCGCCGAGTCTGGCGTCGAGGTCGACGATTCACCCTATATCCGCGGCGCCCAGGAAGCCGCCGCCGAGATCGGCGAGTTGCTGGAGCAGGCCGTGAGCAGTGGCTCGATCCGGATCGAGCAGCTGTTCGATGAACAGTACCGCCCGATCGCCGGCAGCAACCCGGCGCAACACCTGACGGCATTCACCGAGCTGGCCGACCGGCTGTTCCCGGCCGTGCAGGAACGCATGCTCGGCCTGAGCGACAAGGTGGCGTTCTGCATCGCGGTGGACCGCAACGGCTACGTCCCGACCCACAACCGCAAGTACTGCCAGCCGCAGCGCAGCGGCGATGTCGTCTGGAACACCGCCAACAGCCGCTACCGCCGCATCTTCAGCGACCGCACCGGCCTCGCTTCGGCGCGCAATCAGCGGCCCTTCCTGCTGCAGACCTACCGCCGCGACATGGGCGGCGGCCGCTTCGTGCTGCTGAAGGAGGCCTCGGCACCGATCACGGTGGCGGGGCGGCACTGGGGCGGCCTGCGCCTGGCCTTCGGTTTCTGAGGCGCTGGCTGCGGCGTGGATCGGGCATGGCGAGTCCCCTGTCCGTGAGCCGCAGCCGCATCCCGCCCGGTGTCTGGGTGCTCGGGTTCGTGAGCCTGCTGATGGACATCTCCTCCGAGATGGTGCACAGCCTGCTGCCGCTGTTCCTGGTCGGCGTGCTCGGCGTCAGTGTGCTGGCGGTCGGCGTCATCGAGGGCATTGCCGAGTCGACGGCGCTGATCTCGAAGGTGTTCTCGGGCGCCCTGAGCGACTACCTCGGCCGGCGCAAGGGCCTGGCCGTGCTCGGCTACGCGATGGGGGCCTTCACCAAGCCCGTGTTCGCGCTCGCCACCGGCGTCGGCGCGGTCGTCGCCGCGCGCTTCATCGACCGTGTCGGCAAGGGCATACGCGGTGCGCCGCGCGATGCCCTGATCGCCGACATCACGCCGCCGGACATTCGCGGCGCGGCGTTCGGGCTGCGCCAGGCGCTCGACACGGTGGGCGCGTTCGCCGGTCCCTTGCTGGCCACGGGCCTGATGCTGGCGTGGGCCAACGACTTCCGGGCCGTGTTCTGGGTCGCCGTCATCCCAGGCGCGCTGGCGGTCGCACTGTTGGCCTTCGGCATCAAGGAGCCGGAGCGCGACGCGCGCAGACGCCCCGTGAACCCCATCCGCCGCGCCGCGCTGGCCAGGCTGGGCCGCGCCTACTGGTGGGTGGTGGGTGTCGGGGCGGTCTTCACGCTGGCCCGCTTCAGTGAAGCCTTCCTCGTCCTGCGCGCTTCTCAGCTCGGAGTTCCGGTCGCCTGGGTGCCGCTCGTCATGGTGGCCATGAACCTGGTCTACGCGGCGTCGGCCTACCCGTTCGGCAAGTTGTCCGACAGGGTGAGCCATCGCAAGCTGCTGGCGGCGGGGCTGCTGGTGCTGATCGCGGCCGACCTCGTGCTGGCATTGGCCAGCCACTGGGTCCATCTGGGCCTGGGTGTCGCGCTCTGGGGCGTGCACATGGGCATGACCCAGGGCCTGCTGGCAGCGATGGTCGCCGACACGGCACCGGAGGATCTGCGCGGCACCGCGTACGGCTTCTTCAACCTCCTCGGCGGCATCGCGATGCTGGTGTCGAGCGTGATCGCCGGCCTGTTGTGGGATGCCTTGGGGTCGGCGTTCACGTTCTATGTCGGGGCGGCCTTCGCCACCTTGACGCTGATCGGCATCGCGCTGCACGCGGCCGCCGGACGGCACGGCGCACGGCGGGGCGCCTGACCGGCGTCATGCCCGCAAGCCCTCAAGCCAGGTTGCGCAACTCCCGCAGCGCCACCGACAGCATCGCCAGATCCACGCCCTTGGCATCGGCCAGTTCCGTCAGCAGCCGTTGCGCACGTTCCATGGCGTCGCGGTTGTGCTGTTCCCACGCTGCCAGCATCTGCGCAGCATCGCCTTGGCCCTGGTTGAGCACGTCGTGGGCGATGGCGCGTTGCAGGCCCGTCAGGTCGTCACCCAGCGCGCCCTTGGCCAGGGTCTGCCAGTAGCTGTCGGCCGGCAAGGCGTCGATCTGCTGGCGCAGCCGGGCCAGGCCCAGGCGCTGGCCCAGTCCGGCGTGCACGTCGCTCGCTTCGTCGATCGGGCGCCGCGTCGCATCGGCGATCTCGGCGATGTCCAGCGCCGCGAACAAGCCCTCGGCCGAGATCACGGCCTGGGCGATCGGCAGCGGCACCCCCGCCTGCAGCCACGCCTGGGCACGGGGCGAGGC
>JACZKT010000656.1 GCA_014859905.1 Rubrivivax sp. | reverse complement strand
CAGCACGACGGCCAGGTAGATGAAGCCGGCCCAGGTGGGTACGTATGTCATGTCGGCCACCCACAGCTGGTTCGGCCCCTCGGCGGCGAACTCGCGCTTGACCAGGTCCGGCGCCGGCCGCTGCCGCTGGTCGCGCTGCGTTGTCACCACGAAGCCACGGCGTCGGCTGACGCCGCGGATCGCGTGGCGCCGCATCAGCCGCGCCACGCGCTTGCCGCTGACGCGCACGCCCTGGTCGATGAGCTCGGCCCGCATCCGCGGTCTGCCGTAAGTGCCGTCGGACTCGGCGTGGATCGCGCGGATGCGCTCGACCAACACCGCGTCGTCGATGGCGCGCCGCGACGGTGGACGATCCCGCCAGTCGTAGTAGCCGCTGGCGGAGACCTGCAGGACACGGCACATCGTGTGCACGGCGGTGTCGGCCTGGTTCGCGTTCACGAGTTCGTAGACCCGATGGACGTCTTGTCGCTCTTCACGGCGAACCAGGCCGTAGCCTTCCTAAGAAACTCCTTTGACTGCCTCAAGCCGGAAGCCGAAGTTCGCTGCCCGGCGATGCAGTTGCTTGAGCACCCGGTCGCGGTACGCTGACTCGTAGTAGTCGGCGCCCGGGTCCTTGTAGTCGATGCCGAAGCGCATCGTGTTGTAGAAGAGCACGGCGATCTTGCGGGCAGTGGCGGTCACGGCCTTGGCCTTACCGATGCGAGCCGCCAGCCGTCTGTAGAACGCACCAATCGCCGTGTCGGTCCTGCCGACGGTGACCGCGGCCAAACGCAAGTGCGCTGCAACGGGGTTGTTGGACTTCCGGGTTCTGGACGACAGTACCTTGCCCCCGCTGATCTTGCAGCCCGGCGCCAGCGACAGCCAGGACGTGAAGTGCTTGACCGACGGCCAGCGGCTGAGATCGGTGCCGCATTCCGAGACCGAGGATAGGTCGTTCAAACGCACATTTCGTGGCGCTGAGGCCGCAATGGGGTGGCCAGGACCATGGGTCGAGGCTGTGAGTGGGGTCTTTTTGGTTGACGGCGACCCGCCGAGTGCCGTTGGGCCCGTTCGAAAGCGCGTACCAGCGGCCAGGGCCGTGGGTTTACCCTGGGGGCTCGACCGCAATTCCGCTGCCTTGAGCAGTGCGGGCGCAGCCGAATCCCGCCGCCCTGGACGCCGGGCCGCATGAGCTTTGGTGGATCGGACTCGTCAAGCCGCTTGCAGCGCTTGACCGCGGGCAGGTGAGCGCGGCGGCGCCCTGGCCTGCAACCCCAGGTGCGTGAGGATCTTCTCGATCACCGGCTGCTCCAAGATCGCCGCGATGATCTTGAGCTCACCGCCGCAGTTCGGGCAGTGCTCCAGGTCGAGCTCGAACACGCGCTTGAGCAGCTTGGCCCAGCTCTGCC
>JACZKT010000655.1 GCA_014859905.1 Rubrivivax sp. | reverse complement strand
CAGCGGCGCCGCCCGCGTCGTGGTGGCCGCCGACGACGACCGCATCGTCCAGGCCTGCGCCGCGCACGGCGTGGCCGCGGTCCTCACCAGCACCAGCCACGCCAGCGGCAGCGACCGCCTAGCCGAGGCCTGCGAATGGCTCGGCCTGGAGGGCGACGCCGCCGTCGTCAACGTGCAGGGCGACGAACCGCTGATCGACCCGGAGCTGGTGCGCCGCTGCGCCGAACTGCTGGCCGAACGCCCCGACTGCGTGATGAGCACCGCGGCGCACCCGATCACGGAACTGCCCGACTTCCTGAACCCGAACGTCGTCAAGGTCGTGCTCGACGCCGCCGGCCGCGCGCTCTACTTCACGCGTGCCCCGGTGCCGTGGTGGCGCGATGGCTACCAGGGCGGCGTGCATGCGCTGCCGACGCCGGCGCCGCTGCGCCACCTGGGCCTGTACGGTTACCGCGCCGGCTTCCTGCGCCGCTTCCCGACGCTGCCGCCGGCGCCGCTGGAGCAGATCGAGGCTCTCGAACAACTGCGCGTGCTGTGGCACGGCGAGCGCATCGCCGTGCACGTGGCCGCGCACGGGCCGGGGCCGGGCGTGGACACGCCGGAGGATCTGGCGCGCGTGCGTGCGGTGTTTGCAGCCCTGGCGGCGTCAGTTTGACACGCGGAGTCGCGTGCTATTCTCGTTTCGGGGCACGCCCGGCGCGTCCAGCGCGTACCGTGCCGACGGAACAAGAACACCGAGGAATCCGATGAGACTGATCCTTCTGGGCGCGCCCGGCGCGGGCAAGGGCACGCAGGCCGCGTTCATCTGCCAGAAGTTCGGCATTCCGCAGATCTCCACCGGCGACATGTTGCGTGCCGCCGTCGAGGCCGGCACGGCCATGGGCGCAGCGGCCAGGAAGGTCATGGACGCCGGCGGGCTGGTCAGCGACGACATCATCATCAGCCTCGTGAGGGAACGTCTGGCCCGGCCCGATTGCGCGCGCGGTTTCCTGTTCGACGGTTTCCCGCGCACGATCCCGCAGGCCGACGCAATGAGGGCCGCCGGGGTCAAGCTCGACGTGGTGCTGGAAATCGACGTGCCCGAGCAAACCATCATCGAGCGCATGAGCGGCCGCCGCGTGCACGTGGCCTCGGGTCGCACCTACCACGTCAAGTACAACCCGCCGCAGGTCGAGGACCGCGACGACGTCACCGGTGAAGCGCTGATCCTGCGCGACGACGACAAGGAAGAGACCGTGCGCAAGCGGCTCGAGGTCTATCGGCGGCAGACGCGGCCGCTGATCGACTACTACGCGGCGTGGGCCGCCACCGGCGACCCCGCGGCACCACGCTGCACGCGCGTCAGCGGTACCGGCAGCGTCGACGAGATCAAGGCCCGCGTGATGGCCGCGCTGGGCGACTGAACCCCGCAGCACAGGAGCAAGAACCCATGGACATTTCAGGCAAGGTCTTCATCGTCACCGGTGGTGCTTCGGGCCTCGGCGAGGGCACGGCACGCATGCTGGCCGCCAACGGCGGCAAGGTCGTCATCGCTGATCTGCAAGTCGAGCGCGGCCAGGCCGTGGCGGCCGAGATCGGAGGCACCTTCGTCAAGTGCGACGTCAGCCAGGAGGCCGATGGCCAGGCCGCCGTCGCCGCGGCCTTGGCCCTGGGCAAGCTGATGGGGCTGGTGAACTGCGCCGGCATCGCGCCGGCGGTCAAGACCGTGGGCAAGGACGGCGCGCACCCGCTGGCCGTCTTCACGAAGACGATCACGGTCAACCTGATCGGCAGCTTCAACATGATCCGTCTGACGGCCGAGGCAATGACGAAGAACGCGCCCGAGGCCACCGGCGAGCGCGGCGTGCTCATCAGCACCGCCAGCGTGGCCGCCTACGACGGCCAGATCGGCCAGGCGGCCTACAGCGCCAGCAAGGGCGGCGTCGTCGGCATGACGCTGCCGATCGCGCGCGACCTGGCGCGCAACGGCATCCGCAACATGACCATCGCGCCGGGCATCTTCGGCACGCCGATGTTGTTCGGCATGCCCAAGGAAGTGCAGGACGCGCTGGCCGCCAGCGTGCCCTTCCCGAGCCGGCTGGGCACGCCGGCGGACTACGCCAAGCTGGTCAGGCACATCATCGAGAACGACATGCTCAACGGCGAAGTGATCCGGCTCGACGGGGCAATACGGCTGACGCCGAAGTGAGGCGAGCGCGGCCAACGCGCGCGGGAAGACATGACTTCCGGTGCTGACGAACGGCGTGACCTGTGGTCCCGGTACTGGGCCACCGGGATACCGCACTCGTGCGGAACCACCTACGAGGCAACCTACGGCGGCGCCATCGGCACGTTCTGGCGCGAGGCGTTTTCCACCCTGGCCCCAGTCGATCGCGTGCTCGACATCGCGACCGGCAACGCCGCCCTGCCGCGCCTGCTGCTGTCGGCACGGCCGCAATTGCCGGCCGCATGCGACGCCGTCGACGCCGCAGCCGTCGACCCCGACTGGCTACGCCAGCTCGAGCCGCAGCAACGGCAGCGGCTGCATGTTCACGGCGGCGTTCGCGCCGAATCGCTGCCCTTCGCAGACGGCGTGTTCTCGCTGGTGATCAGCCAGTACGGCATCGAGTACACGGACTGGCCCGTGGCGATCGCCGAGGCGCTGCGCGTGCTCGCACCCCGCGGCCGCATCCGGATCCTCGCGCACCACGCAGAGTCCAGGCCGGTGATGCTGGCCGGACACGAGATCGAACACACCGACTGGCTGCTGCAACACGATGGCCTGGTCGATCTGGCAGCCGGGATGATCGAGCCCATGGCGCGGTCTGCAAGCGCCCAGGGTCGGGCGAGTCTGGCCACCGATGCCGCTGCCAATCAACTGCGGCAGCGTTTCAATGATGTCCAGACGGCGCTCGCGGCGCGCCTGACGACCGCACAGTGCCCGGACGTGCTGCACGAAGTCCGCGATTGGGTCGCTCAGGTGTTTCGCCTTGCCACGACGGGGGGCGTTGCTGCCGGTACACAGGCACTGGATCAGATACGGCGCGGCCTCGTCGACTCGCGGCTGCGGTTGACGGACCTGCGCCGTCACGCACTGGACGAAGTCACGGTGCGACAGTTCTGTGCCGCCATCGGCCAGGGTGGCTTGCACACGACGGCCGTACCCCTGAGTGACCAGGGCCATCTGCTGGGCTGGGCCGTTTGCGCCGAACCGATGAATTGATGCCCTCTACACTGCGCCCACGTCGACCGACCGGAGCTCTCGCCTTGCGCAGCATCATCAGCCTCATCGTTCCCCTGCTCGTGGTTCCGTCGGCGGTCTTCGCAGACGACTCGGGGCTGCAGCGCTGCCGTGGCCTGGCGGACCCGACGGCGCGATTGGCGTGCTACGACGCCTTGGGCTCGGCGCCGTCAGCCGACGTGCAAGGCCAGCGCTTCGGCCTCAAGGCGCCGCCCAGCGAGGCCATGCAGGCCGTGGTGAGCCACATTCCGGGGAAGTTCGAAGGCTGGGAGCCGAAGAGCCGCATCAGACTCGCCAACGGCCAGGTCTGGCAGATCGTCGACGGCAGCCGCGGCGCGTTTCAGCTCGTCGATGCGAAGGTTCGGGTTCGACGCGGTGCGCTCGGCAGCTACTACCTGGACATCGAAGGACACAACACTTCGCCAGGCGTCAAGCGCGTCGAATAGCAGAAGAAAAGGAGGCCCCGCGGGGCCTCCTGTTGCCGCGACAGCGGGCTTGCGCCCGCTTCGCCGCGTCAGAACCTCTGCGTGTAACGGATGTACGGCGTGCGGCCGTAGGCGTCGTAGAGGTTGAAGTTGAACTCTCGGCCATCGAAGTTGATGCGCGTCGGCAGCTTGTCGCCCACGTTCACGATGCCGGCAACCAGTGTGCCGCCCTTGATGGGCGTCTTCCAGCTGACCTGCAGGTCGTGCGTCGTGTACGAGCCGACCGAACGGGCGTCGGTGCTGTTGGGCTGGAACTCGTTGCGGCCCAGGTAGTTGACGTTCCATTGCAGCGTCAAGTCGCCGAAGTTCCAGTTGTTGACCCACATCGCACGGTCTTGCGGCTGGCCGATCGAACCGTTGAAGTCGAAGTCGCCGTCCTTGTAGCTCAACACATGCGTCCAGCGCAGTTCGCTGCGAACGCGGCCCATGCCGCCGAGCGGGAAGTTGCCCGTCACGGTGAAGTCGATGCCGTCGGTCTTCAGGGTGCCTTCGTTGGCGTAGCCGGCGTCGATGCGCGTGATCACACCGCCTGCGTTGCGAGACACGCTCAAGCCGGGGGGAATCGGCCGCGGGTCGGTGCCGACGCTGCGGTCGACCAGATCCTGCGCCCCGATCCCCTTGATCACGTCGTCGATCTTGACGTTCCAGTAGTCGGCCTTGAAGCTCAGCCAGTTGGTGGCCTCCCACAGCGCGCCGATGCTGAACTGCGTGGACTTCTCCGAATCCAGACTCGGGTTCGCAATCGTGTAGGTGTTGACCTGGCAGTCGTCTTCGCCCGGGTTCAGCACGAGACATGACACGTTGTCGACGACCGATTCGGCAGAGAAGGTGGTCTTCTGCGTCAGGATCGGCAGGCTGGGGGCGCGGAAGCCCTTGCCCGCCGAGGCACGGAAGGCCAGCGTCGAGATCGGCTTCCACTTGACGCCGATCTTGGGCGAGAAGTCGCTGCCGTAGTCGGAATAGCGCTCGTAGCGTGCCGACAGGCTGGTCTCCAGGGTCGACGTGATCGGCAGCAGCATTTCACCGAACATGGCCTTGATGTTGCGGGAGCCGCCGGACGAGTTGCCGGCAGACCCCTCGATGACGCCCGCTTCCTGCAGCGAGTCGTACAGGTCGGCGAAGGTTTCCTTGCGGTACTCGCCGCCGACGTTCAGTTGTGCGGTCCCGCCGCCCATCTTGAACAGCCCGACTGTGCCGTTGACATAGAACTCCTCGTCCTTGAAGCGGGCGTCGCGGGTGATCACGGCCTTGATGCCGTTCAGGACGGCGGGATCATTCTGGCTCGGGTTGATGACGTCGTAGGTGCCGTCGTTGAAGGCTTGCTGCGCCAGCGGCCGGACGATGTAGTTCTTGCCGAGTTCGTAGTACTGCGAGTCGCTGCGGCGCACGCCGACGTCGATGTCGATCCCACGGAAGCTGCCCTGGGCGCCCAGGTTCAGGTTGTAGTAGCTGTTGTCGGTCAAGTTGTCCCGCGTGCCGGCCGCAGCGAAGCGGTGCCAGAGGTTGACCGCCTCCTGCCCTCGCAGCGGGTTGTTCGGGCTGTCGATGTCGATGGGAACGTAGCCGGGCGTCGGCGCATAGCGGCCGAAGCTGTCGACACGGCTGATCGACGCACCCAGATAGCCGGTCCAGTCGGCCGAGATCTGGTAGTCGCCGCGCATGAACACCGACATGTTCTTGACCTGCGCCTCATCGGCCGCAACCTTCGTGAAGTCGTAGCGGCACGATGCCCCGACCATGTAGAAGTTGGTCTCGGTGCAACCGCCGGGAACGGCGGTGAAGTTGAAGCGGTCGTTGCCGGCGGCGTCGTTCGTCGTGTAGTTGTTGCCATAGACCGATGCGCCACGGGTGACGGTCCATGGCCGCTGGCGCGAGAACACGATGTCGCGCGACGTCACCGAGATGCCGCCGAGTACACGGCCCTTCTCGCCCGTCACGCCGACGATGGCGTGCGCTTCCTCGCGATCGCCACCTTCAACGCGCGGCCGCGAGGTGCCAGCCATCAGTTCGATGCCCTGGAAGTCCTTGCGTGTGATGAAGTTCATCACGCCGCCGATCGCGTCGGAACCATAGATCGACGAGCCGCTGTCGGTCAGCACCTCGACACGCTCGATCATTGCCATCGGGATGATGTTCACGTCGACGCGGTCGCCGATCATCGGGCCCTTGGCGGCGCGGCGGCCGTCGATGAGCACCAGCGTGCGCTCGGCGCCGAGGCCACGCAAGTTGACTTCGGCCAAGGACTGCGCCGACGACCCCGACTGCGGACGGAAGTTACCGGTGGACGCAAACGGCACCATGCGCACGAACTCGGCAACCGTGGTCGCCCCGCTGGCCGCGATCTCCTCACGGTTGATCGTCGTGATGGGCAGGGCGCCTTCGGCGTCCACCCGCTTGATGCGCGATCCCGTGATCTCGACGCGGTCGCCCGACTGGGCCAATACCGGAAGGCTGCTCAGGGCCAGTGTGCCCCCGAGGGCGATGAGAACTCCGGTACAGATCTTTGTTTTCTTGAACATGAACCTCACTCCTGAAGAAGAGAATTGATCGGCAGCCACCGTCTTCGAGCAATGTCCGTACCAGCCGAGCGGGCACGACGCACGAGCCTCCAAGACACATGTGGAACCATTGTCACGGCGCATTTTTGCGCGCCGACTCAGGGAAACCCATGACTGGGCTTGGCTCGAGACACTGCATCAGGGCTACTTGGTGCCCTCCACCCAGGTGTTGCGCTCTGCCAGCGGTCGTTCTTGGGGCCGTCTGCGCTCGTCCAGGCACCATTCAAATGGGTGTTTTGTCTGTTGGCAAAGAGCAACATTCGACAGGCGCCGAGCATCGATCGAATGGCCCGGGATCCGTTGCGCTTGAGCAAACTCAATTCGAGCATGCCGAGAACTACCAAAGGCTCCGCGCTTCACTTTCTCGCCTCGAACCAAGGCCCTCGGGGGATTGCGAGCGCTGAGATCACGCTGCGTATCTCGTTGCCAGGACGGCAAGCTCAGGTTTCTGCCCTGGCCCGGTTCGACGCTCGTGCCATGAGCGCCGCGCTCTGGTTCAGGCGTCGACGGTCTGCAGGCGCGGCACCGCCGCCAGCAGCGTGCGCGTGTAGTCCTGTGCCGGCATCGCCAGCACCTCGGCGCAGACGCCCTGCTCGACGATGCGGCCGGCCTGCATCACCGCAACATGGTCGGCGATGTACTCGACGACGCCGATGTTGTGCGTGATGAACAGGTAGGACACGCCCAGTTCACGCTGAAGGTCGCGCAACAGATTGAGGATCTGCGCCTGCACCGAGACGTCCAGCGCCGAGGTCGGCTCGTCGCAGACGATCAGCCGCGGCTCCACCGCCAGCGCGCGCGCGATGGCGATGCGCTGGCGCTGGCCGCCGGAGAACTCGTGCGGCCAGCGCAGCAGCGCGTCGCGGCGCAGGCCGACCTGGTCGGTGAGGCGTTCGATGCGGGCCCGGCGCTGCACCGCGTCCAGGTCGGGCAGCAGCGCCACCAGGCCTTCTTCCAGGATGTCGTAGACGCGCATGCGCGGGTTCAGCGAAGCGAACGGGTCCTGGAAGATGATCTGCACCTGGCGCCGCGCGGCCAGCAGTTCGGGGCCCTGCATCTGGAACAGGTCGTGGCCGTCCAGCAGAGCGCGGCCGTCGATGTCGGCCAGGCGGCGCAACAGTTGCACGATGGCCTTGCCGGTGGTCGTCTTGCCGCAGCCCGACTCGCCCACCAGCGCCAGCGTCTGGCCATGGCCGAGCTGGAACGAGACGTCGGCCACGGCGTCGAAGTGGCCCTGCGCGCGCTGCAGCAGGCCGCGGCGGATGGGGAAACGGACGCAGAGGTTCTGGACGTCGAGCAGCGGCGCGGCGGGCGACGTGGTGGCATGCCGTGCACCCTCACCCTCACCCCAACCCTCTCCCGCAAGCGGGAGAGGGGGTAATGCAGCGCCTGCGGGCAGCGGCGGGTGTCTTGCTCCCTCTCCCGCTTGCGGGAGAGGGCTGGGGTGAGGGCCGTTGACCGCCACCGACGCATACAACAGGCACCGCACCTGATGCCGCGCAGTCAGGTCCTGCAGCTCGGGCACCGTCCCCGCGCAATGCGGCATGACCTGCGCGCAGCGCGGCGCGAAGCGGCAGCCGGCGAAACTCTGCGTCAGCGGCGGCACCATGCCGGCAATCGCCTCCAGCGGGGTGTCACGCCGGCCGGCCCCCGGCAAGGCGCGCAGCAAGGCGCGCGCATAGGGATGCTTCGGCGCGGCGAAGAACTCCGCCGCCGGCGCCACCTCGATGATCTGCCCGGCGTACATCAAGGCCACGCGGTGCGCCATGCCCGAGACCACCGCCAGGTCGTGCGTGATCAGCAGCATGCCCATGCGCTGCTCGCGCTGCAGGTCCTTCAGCAGGTCCAGGATCTGCGCCTGGATGGTCACGTCCAGCGCCGTCGTCGGCTCGTCGGCGACCAGGAAATCGGGCTCGGCGGCCAGCGCGATGGCGATCATCACGCGCTGCTTCTGGCCGCCGCTCATGCGGAACGGGTATTCGTCGATGCGGCTTTCGGGCTCGGGGATGCCGACGCGGCGCAGCCAGTCGATGGCCTTGGCGCGCGCCGCGGCGCCGCGCAGCGGCGTGTGCGCCTCGATCGCCTCGACGATCTGCCGGCCGACGCGCATGACCGGGTTCAGGCTCGTCGCCGGTTCCTGGAAGATCATGCCGATGCGGCCGCCGCGCACCTGGCGCATCTGCGATTCGGGCAGCCCCAGCACGTCGACGGCGTCGCGGCCGGCGCCAAGCAGGATGTCACCCGCCGCCACAACGCCGTTGTCCGGCAGCAGACGCATCAATGCCAGCGCCGTCATGCTCTTGCCGCAGCCGGATTCACCGACCAGGGCAAAGGTCTCGCCGCGTTCGATGGCCAGCCGCAGGCCGTCGATAGCACGCACGAGGCCGCCTTCGCTTTCGAGCTCGACCTCGAGCCTGTCGATGTCGAGCACTCAGATCCCCTTGCGTACGGCCAGCGGCCGCCGCCGCGCGCGGAACACGCGTGCCCGCGGATCGAAGGCGTCACGCACGCCGTCGGCAAACAGGTTGGCCGCCAGCACCACGGTGACCATGAAGCCGAAGGCGGCGGCGAAGCTCCACCACACGACGGGGTCGCGGCTCATCTCGTTGCGCGCCAGGTTGATCATGCCGCCGAAGCTGTTCATCGACGGATCGACGCCCACGCCCACGTACGACAGCACCGCCTCGTACAGGATCAGCGAGCTGAACTCGAGCACGGTGACGATGAGCATCAGGTGCGCGACGTTGGGGAAGATGTGGCGCAACATGATGCGGCCGTGGCCGACGCCGAAGGCGCTGGCGGCCTGCACGTACTCCAGCTCGCGCAGCTTGAGCGTCTCGCCGCGCAGCAGCCGGCACAGGCCGGCCCAGCCGGTGAGGCCGAGCACGGCGCACAGCAGGAACAGCTTCACGTCGGCACGCTCGGCGCCGGTCTCGAAGAGATCCGGGTTCTTGTCCAGGAAGACCTGCACCATCAGCACGCAGGCGGCGATGAGCAGCACGTTGGGCACCGACGACAGCACCGTGTAGAGGTACTGGATGGCCTCGTCGACCCAGCCCTTGAAGTAACCCGCCAGCAGGCCCAGCACCACCGCCAGCGGCAGCGTGGCCACCGTCGCCAGGGTACCGATGACGAAGGCCGTGCGGATGCTCTTCAGCGACTGGTAGAGCACGTCGTTGCCGGTGAGGTCGGTGCCCAGCAGGTGATAAGGACCCGACAGCGCGGTGGCCGGACCGGCCAGCAGGCACAGCACCCACAGCGTGACGAGTGCCGCCAGCCAGGGCACCTTGCCCTCGCGGCGGCGAATGCGCCCCCACGCCTGCGCCAGTGGCAGCTGCCCTGCGCGCGCGATCAGCGCCACCAGCAGCGCGCTCAACACCACCGCCGCCGCCGCGCCCCAGGCCAGGCCGGTGGCGGCGCGCAGCGCAATGTCGCCGGCCCAATCGGCCTGCGGATCCTCGAGGTGGGCGCCGCCGAAGACGAGGCGCGGCGCGACGCGGCGCACCTCACCGTCCACCGTCAGCGACTCCTTGGTGAAACCGAGGTAGGACAACGGACGCGAGTAGGTCGCCTCGCGCGCGAGCACCAGGTCCTGCATCAAGGCGTCGAGCACCGACTTCGTTCGCGTGTCGTAGGCCGGCGCTGCATCTGGCGCGCCCGCCGCCGGCGGCAGCAGTGCCCGGTAGTGCACGCTGTCGAGCAGCGTCACGCCCAGGCACAGCAGCAGGATCAGCGAAGAACACAGCGCGGGCGCGTCGTGAAACACCTTGCGCCAGTTGGCGGCCAGTTGCGGCCGGCGCACGACCATCACCGCGTAGGCTGCCAGCGACGCCACCAGCAGCCAGATCGCGGCGTCGGTCCACAACAGCACGAACTTGGGCATCTCGCGTGCTCCTCAGGCCAGTCTGACCCGGGGGTCGACCCAGGTGTAGGCCAAGTCGATCAGCACATAGGTCGCGATGTACAGCAGCGAGCCCAGGAAGACCATCGTGCGCACGATGGCGAAGTCCTGCTTGCCGATGGCTTCGATGACGTAGGCGCCGAGCCCCGGCAGGCCGAAGAAGCTCTCGAACACCAGGCTGCCCAAAAAGACATAAGGCAGGTAGCTGCCGGCGCTGGTGATGATCGGGATCAGCGCGTTGCGCAGCACATGGCCGTAGAGCACGGCGGTCTCGCTCAGCCCCTTGGCGCGCGCGGTGCGCACGTAGTCCTTGCCGATCTCCTCCAGGAACATCGCGCGGTACAAGCGCGCCTCGCCGCCCAGCCGCGCCAGCAGGCTCAGGGCGATCGGCAGCACGAGAAACTTCACCGCGTCCAGGCCCGGCGCGTAACCCGAGATCGGCGCCAGCTTGAGCACGCGCGAGAACAGGTACTGGCCGACGATGATGTAGAACAGGCTGCTGATCGACAACATCAGCACGCAGCTCACCACGCCCCAGAAGTCGAGACGCGAGTTGCGGAACATCACCAGCAGCAGCGCGAACGCCGTGCTGGCCAACACCTGCAGCACGAACAGCGGCAGCGCCATCTGCAGGCTGACCCACATGCGCGAAGCGACTTCGTGGCCGATGTCGCCGGCGCTTTCGGAATCGGCGCGGCCGAACTGCAGCGCGAACAGCGACACCGAACGCTCCCAGAAGATGGTCTCGGTGAGCTTCTCGCTGCCCGCCTTGCGGGTGTCGAAGTACAGCGGCTTGTCGTAGCCGCGCTCGGTCTTCCACTTCTCGATCGCTTCCTGGGTGACGCGCTTGCCGCCCAGATTGAGCCGCGCCATGTCGTCGGGCGTGTTGACGGTGAAGAACAACATGAAGGTCAGCAGGTTGACGCCGATCAGGATCAACACGCCGTAGGCGATGCGCCGGGCGATGAAGTTCAGCATGGCCGTGTCCTCACGCCAGCACCTCGCCGCGCGCATTGGTGCGCTCGCGCCGGCGCAGGTGGCGCCGCGCCACCCACGCCAGCATCAGCGCCAGCGCGGCCAGGCCCGCGATCGGCCACCACACGGGGCGGTTCCACTGTTGCTGCCGTGCGACGCGCTGGTTCACGTCCAGCCGCAGGTAACGCCCCTGGTCGCGCACCAGGATCGCCGGCTTGCTGTTGTGCACCCACTGCTGGACCGCGGCCGACGCATAGGGGAAGAAGCCCATCGTCCACGGCGCGTCCGCGCGCACGAGGTCCACCATCTGGTCGATGAGCTGCTGTTTCTCGGGCCCGTCGTCGAGCGACTTCATGCGCTCGAACAGGCGGTCGTATTCGGCGCTGTCGTAGTTGGAGGTGTTCTCGCCGTCGTACTTGGTCTTGCCGGCCTTGCTGTAGAGCAGGAACATGAAGTTCTCGGCGTCGGGGTAGTCGGCGTTCCAGCCCAGCCAGAACACCTGGTACTTGCCCTTGCGCACCTTGTCCTGGAACTGGTTGTTGTCAGTGGCGCGCACTTCGAGCTGGATGTCGATCTTGGCGAACTGGCGCACCACCCAGTCGATCTCGGGCTTGCGCTCGGGCGTGGCCGGGGCGTAGAAGTCGTAGTTCAGCACCAGCGGCCGGCCGTTTTGGGCGTCGCGGCCGCTGGGGTAACCGGCCTCAGCCATGAGCTGTTTGGCCTCGGCGATGGAGAGCCGCACGACCTTGCCCGCCACGACCTTGTGCGTCACCGGGTTGACGCCTTCCAGCGTGCCCTCGCGCGAGCCGTAGATGCCCGGCGGCAGCGGGCTCATCGCGGTCGGGCCGGCCTTCTTGGGAAAGACCTTGGCGTACTCCTCCCAGTCGATGGCGATGCTGATGGCCTGGCGCAGCTTGCGGTTGCGCGCCTTCGCCTCGGGTGTCTCGCCGTCGCCGATCACCGGGTCGAGCATGTTGAAGGCGATGAAGTAGCTGTTGACGTCGGAGAACTGTTCGAGCCGGAAGCCCTTGTCCAGGTACTCGCTGCGCACTTCCTCGCTGTCCTGCATCTCGACCACGTACTCCTTGCCGGTGTCGGTGCGCTCGAAGACCTGGACGTCGTAGAAGCCCTGGCGGAACTTGCCGCGGCGCGGTGCCTCCTCGCGTTCGACCACCGACACCAGGCGATCGATGAAGGGCGTGGACTTGCCGCAGTCGTCCAGCAGGCCGGCTTCCTTGTCGCCGGGCATGCCTTCGCAGGGATAGGGCTCGCCGCGGTAGTTGGGGTTGCGCTGCAGTACGTGCCGGCGGTCCTTGACGAACTCGACCATCATGTACGGCCCCGTGCCGACCGGCCAGGTGTCCAGCGTGAGTCCGCGCTCGGCCATGCCGGGCTGGGCGTAGAAGGCGTCGGCCTCCCACGGCACCGGGGCCATGAACGTCATCTGCATCCAGTAGCTCCACTGCGGGTACTTGCCCTTGATGCGCACGCGCAGCAGGTGCTTGTCGGGCGCCGACGCACCGGAGAGCTCCCAGCGGCGGAAGTCGAGGAAGGGATTGTCCAGGCTGGCCGGATCCAGGCCCTGGCGCAGCGCAGCGTCTTCCTTCCTGATCAGCTCGCCGTATTCACGCAGGCCGACCACGTATTCGGCGAAGGTGCTGAAGATCGGCGTCGTGATGCGCGTCGTGGCGTGGCGCTTGAGCGCGTAGACGAAGTCGTCGGCCACCAGTTCGCGCGTGCCCTGGTGCTCGAATTCCACCGGGCTGCGCCGCGGCCCCAGGTCGCCCGGCTTCATGGCGTGGTAGCGGTAGCGGCCCTGTTCGTCCCTGGCGAATGCCGGGTGGGGCTGGAACAGGATGCCCGGCTTGATGGGCACGTCGTAGATGCTTTCGACCACCGTCTCGGCAGGCGCGTCGTCGGGCAGCGGCTGCCCGTTGTTGCCGATGTAGCGCGGCTTGACGATTTCGCGCGCCGACTTGGGCACCAGCTGGAAGGGCCGCTTCAGGTAGTGGTAGCCATAGGGCGGCTCGTAGACCTGGTAGGTGTAGGGCGTGTCGTTGGACCAGTACGAGGCCGTCGGGTCCAGGTGGCGCGGCGAGCTCTCGACGACCGCGCTGTACAGCGTGTTGGACGCCGCCGCCTCGTCCGGCCAGGGGTTGTTGTTGCAGCCGGTGGTCAGCAAGACCGTACCCGCAAGCAGCGCGCACCCCAGCGCCCGTTGCATCGCCGTCAGCCCTCGCGCAAGGTTCGCGAACCAGGAAGCCCAAGCCCGGGCTGCCACCACCATCACCATCCGATCAACACGTTGCGGCCCTCGACCAGCAGTTGCACCTTGCGCCCCACCGGCAGCGTCACTTTGGGCTGCACATGGCCGAAGGGCAAACCAGTGAGTATGGGGGTACGCGACACCGAGCGCAGCAGCGCCACCACGGTCTTCATGCTGTAGCCGCGGTCCAGCGGCGACGGTTTCCAGGCGCTGAAGGCCCCCAGCACGACGGCCTTCTGCCGCGCCAGCACGCCGGCCTGGTGCAACTGCAGCAGCTGCCGTTCGATGCGGTAGGGGTGCTCGTTGACATCCTCCAGGAACAGGATGCCGTTCTTCACCGCGGGCCAGTGCCTGGTGCCCAGCAGCGAGCACAACATCGCCAGGTTGCCGCCCCACAGCAACCCCTTCACGCCCAGCCCGTCGAACCCCGCCTCGGTGCGGAAGCCCACCGCTTCCAGTTCGCCGGCCATCGCTTCGACGAAGCAGTCCCGCGTGACTTCGTCGACGCCGCCGGCCTCAAGGGCTCGGCCGAAGTCGTCCAGCGCCATCGGCCCGGCCCAGCTGCCGCAACCCGTGTGCGCGAGCAGGCCCAGTTGCAGCACCGTCATGTCGCTGTGGCCGACCCAGCGCGTGCCGCGCTCGACGCTGCGCGCCAGCAGCTTCCAGCGCACGCGGTCGAGCAGCCGCGTCAGGCCATAGCCGCCGCGGGTGGCCATGGCGATGGCCGGCGCCTGTTC
>JACZKT010000654.1 GCA_014859905.1 Rubrivivax sp. | reverse complement strand
GAACTTGGAGGAGTAATAGCCGGGATTGCCTTCTACCTCCTCCACCACCAC
Source organism: Rubrivivax sp. (assembly GCA_014859905.1). GTDB lineage: Bacteria > Pseudomonadota > Gammaproteobacteria > Burkholderiales > Burkholderiaceae_C > Rubrivivax. The sequence continues at coordinate 3,369 of JACZKT010000654.1, read as the reverse complement.
CTCGGCGGCCGCCAGGGGCTTGCGCGCCTTGGTATCCTCGCTGGAGTTGGCCGGGTCGCCATCCACGTATTGCATGATCCAGTCCTGCAGCCAGCGCTGCATGTCTGCGCGTTCCTTGAACGAACCCACCTTGTCGCGCACGATGCACTTCAGGTAGTGCGCAAAGCGACAGGTCGCGAACAGGTAGGGCAGGCGAGCCGCCAGGTTGGCGTTGGCGGTGGCGTCGGGGTCGTCGTACTCGGCCGGCTTGTGCAGTGACTGCGCACCGATGAAGGCGGCGAAGTCGCTGTTCTTGCGGTGCACCAGCGGCATGAAGCCGTTCTTGGCCAGTTCCGCCTCGCGCCGATCTTCAATGGCGATCTCGGTCGGGCACTTCATGTCCACGCCGCCGTCGTCGGTGGGGAAGCTGTGCGTGGGCAGGTTCTGCACCGCACCGCCGGACTCGATACCGCGGATGCGCGAGCACCAGCCGTATTCCTTGAACGAGCGGTTGATGTTGGTGGCCATCGCGTAGGCGGCGTTGGCCCAGGTGTACTTGCCATGCTCGGCCGACCCGACATCTTCCTCGAAGTTGAAGGCCTCCACCGGGTTGGTCTTCGCGCCGTACGGCAGCCGCGACAGGAAACGCGGCATCGCCAGACCGATGTACTTGGAGTCCTCGGACTCGCGCAGCGAGCGCCAGGCGGCGTATTCGGGCGTGGTGAAGATCTTGGTCAGGTCGCGCGGGTTGGCCAGTTCCTGCCAGGAGTCCATCTGCATCAGCGTCGGCGAGGCGCCGGAGATGAAGGGGGCGTGCGCTGCGGCGGCGATCTTGGCCAGTTCGGCGAGCAGTTCGACGTCAGGCGCGCTCTGGTCGAAGTGGTAGTCGCCGACGATGGCACCGAAGGGCTGGCCGCCGAACTGACTGAATTCCTCCGAGTACACCTTCTTGAAGATCGGGCTCTGGTCCCAGCTCGTGCCCTTGTAGCGCTTGAGCGTCTTGCCGAGCTCGGCCTTGGAGATGTTCATGACGCGGATCTTCAGCTGCTCGTCGGTCTCGGTGTTGTTGACCATGTAGTGCAGGCCGCGCCAGGCGCCTTCGAGCTTCTGGAAGTCCTCGTGGTGGATGATGTGGTTGATCTGTTCCGACATCTTCCTGTCGATGGCGGCGATCATCGCTTCGATCGATGCCACGACGTCGCTGCCGATCAGCTGCGTCTGCGCCAGCGCCTGCTGGGCCAGCGTCTGCACCGCCTGCTCGACGGCGCTCTTGGCGTCGTCGGACTTGGGCTTGAATTCCTTCTGCAGCAGCGAGGCCAGGTCGCTGCCTTCCATCGCCACGCCGGCAAGGGCTGTTGAGGCTTGGGCTTCTGCCATGTAATGACTCCTGTGTTTCGGTGTGTGCGGGATCGGACGGGTTTCAGGCGTCGGTGGGCTTGGCCGAACTCGCCAGCGACGCCAGCAGCGCCGGGTCGTTCATCAACTTGCCGATCAGCTCTTCAGCGCCGCCCTTGCCGTCCATGTAGGTGACGAGGTTCTGCAGTTGCTGGCGCGCGTCGAGCAGCTTGCTCAGCGAGTCGACCTTGCGTGCCACGGCCTCGGGCGAGAAGTCGTCCATGCTGTCGAAAGTGATGTCGACACTTAGGTTGCCCTCACCGGTGAGCGAATTGGGCACCGCGAAGGCCACGCGCGGCTTCATCGCCTTCATGCGCGCGTCGAAATTGTCGACATCGACCTCGAGGAACTTGCGGTCTGCCACCGGTGCCAGCGGGTCGGCCGGCTTGCCCGACAGGTCGGCCATGACGCCCATGACGAAGGGCAACTGCACCTTCTTTTCGGCGCCGTAGACCTCGACGTCGTATTCGATCTGCACCCGCGGTGCGCGATTGCGGGCGATGAATTTCTGGCTGCTGCTCATGCGGTGCTCCTGGGGGCGACGGGTTGGGAAGAAAGGCTGGGTTGTCCTGCAACTGGGTTGGTTCGTCAACCCCCTGTCGGAATTTCGACGCTGTCCGGATCGACGCCGACGATGCGCGCCACGTCCGAAAGCGCGTCGGGGGCAAGTTCCTTCATGAGCTGCAGGAAGCTGTGGTTGACGAGTTGCCTCGCACGGCGCAGGAACAGCGGCGCCGGGTTGGTGGGCTCCGCGCGTTCGAGGTATTCGCAGACCATGTCGATGGCGCGCAGTGCATCGTCGCGCGACGTCACGACGCCGGTCAGGCTGCGCCGAACGGAAGGTGCGCCGTCGCCAGCCCCCGCTTCGGCAGCCGCGTCCTCGCCGTCGACGGCATCGGCCGGCATTACCGCCACCAGCGCCTTGAGCAGCACCAACACCGGCTTCAGGTCGGGCGCATCCGTGCCCAGGCGCTGGTTCAGCAGCGCCGCGAGTTCCTGCAATAGCGCCACCGATTCCTGGGCCGCGGTGCGGATCTCCGGCGTTCGCTCCACCGCCGCTGCGATCATGCGCCGCAAGGAGTCCATACCGAGCACGGTCTCCTCGCCGATCGGCTGGCCCAGGCTGCTGGCCAGTTCGACCGCGCGCACGTCGATGTCTCCGATGGCGCGGTCCTGCACCACGCGCGCGGCGCGCAGGTCGCCCAGCACTGCCGCCGGTTCGCGCAGCAGCGTCAGCGCATTGACCCGGCCGTAGGGATCACCGTCGTCGGGGTCGGGCAGCGGATGCACGTGATCCCACATCCCCTGCGTCATGCCGATGAGCAGCCGCAATCCCGTCGGCAGGAAGCGGATGCCGTGCATGTGCAGACCGGCACGCAACCAATAGATGGCGATGCGCAGGTCGCGTGAGCGCTCGAGCAGGCCCTCGGCGCCCTCCAGCACGGCCGGCCAGTCAGGCGGCTCGGCCGCGCCGAACTGCGACTCGGGCTTGCCCGCGGCCGCCTGGGTCAGGGCGAGAAATTCGTTGTCGTACTCCAGGTCAGGCCCGCAGGGCGCCTGCTCGTCGGCGAGCGCCTGCAGCCAGGCTGCAACTCGGGTCTCGGCGTGTTCGAGGTCACTCATCGGACGGATGCGCAGTGTGTGTCACCGGTTGCCTTGACGCCTAAACCTCGGGTGCGGGGAGGATCCGCCGCTGCCGCGAAGCGACGGAGTGTCGCAAGAAGTCGCAACACTGAGAACCCCTCGAAAGCCCGCATGCCATTCATGCGGCATCGAGCGGATACGTCACGATGTCGACTTGTTCACGCACGCCTTGCCCCCCCGAACGAGGGGGGGGGGCGAGCCGCTGCAAGCTTCCAGGTCAGCCGCGGTGGCAAGCATTTTCGAGTGCTCGCGCACGACAGCGCGATCGGCAAGAATGCCCCACCTCCTGGACGCTGCAGACCCCTCGATGCCCTCCGCCACCGACCCCGCCCTGCACGGGCTCACGATCCT
>JACZKT010000653.1 GCA_014859905.1 Rubrivivax sp. | reverse complement strand
CGGTTCACCCTGAGCGTGTCAGGGGCATGGCCTTCAACGGCGCCGGCGGCGGAAGGGCGGCTGGCCGCGCCACCAGCGGATCATCAGGAAGCCGCCGACCATGCCGCCGAGGTGGGCAAAGTGTGCGATACCGCCGACGTCGAGCAAGCCCAGCAGCAGTTCCAGCGCCCCGAAGATGATGACGAAGGTGCGCGCCTTCATCGGGATCGGCGGGAACAGCGGCATGATGATGCGGTTGGGAAACAGCATGCCGAAGGCCAGCAGCAATGCGTACAGCGCGCCCGAAGCGCCCACGGTCGGCACCCGTGAGCCGGTGAGCCCGGTGATGACGAGCTGCGCCATCGCTGCCGTCAGCACGCCGGCAAGCAGGAAATGCCAGTAGCGCTGCTGGCCCCACAGGCGCTCCAGCTCGGAGCCGAACATCCACAGGCCCAGCATGTTGAAGAAGAGGTGCCCGATGCCACCGTGCAGGAAGGCGTAGGTGACCATCTGCCAGGGCATGAAATTGCCGCTGGCCAGCGGCCACAGTGCAAAGGCGCCGGACAGGAAAACGACCTGCTGCACGAAGAAGATGGCCGTGCAGGCCAGCATCAGGGCACGGGTGAGGGGCGGGATCGTCGGCATCGAGTCGCGGCAGAGTGTGAGGTTCGTTCAGCCCCGTCTGGTGCCCGCGGCCAGACTCGAACTGGCACGCCTTGCGGCGGCGGATTTTGAGTCCGCTACGTCTACCGATTTCGTCACGCGGGCAGGGGTGCGCCGATGGGCGCCGAAGAGCCGCGGATTATCACACGGCCCCTGCGTCGGCCCGGCACGGGCGGCGGCGCCTGCAGCGCTCGCGCGCCACTGCGACAATGGCCGGCGACTGAGGAGCCCACGAGATGAACGATGCTGCGGCACCCCCCTACAAGACCCTGGAAGACGCCATCGGAGGCACGCCGCTGGTGCGCCTGCAGCGCCTGCCCGGTGCCGCGGGCACGCAGCGCGGCAACGTCATCCTGGGCAAGCTCGAAGGCAACAACCCCGCGGGGTCGGTGAAGGACCGCCCGGCCATCGCCATGATCAGGCGCGCCGAGGAGCGCGGCGAGATCCATCCCGGCGACACCTTGATCGAGGCCACCTCTGGCAACACCGGCATCGCGCTGGCGATGGCGGCAGCGATCCGTGGCTACCGCATGCTGCTGATCATGCCGGAGGACCTGTCGATCGAGCGTGCGCAGACCATGAAGGCCTTTGGCGCCGAACTGATCCTCACGCCGCGCTCGGGCGGCATGGAGTACGCACGCGACCTGGCCGAACAGATGCAGCGCGAGGGCAAGGGCCGCGTGCTCGACCAGTTCGCCAATGCCGACAACCCGCACGCCCACTTCGAGACCACCGGCCCCGAGATCTGGGCCGACACGGCCGGGCGCGTGACGCACTTCGTCAGCGCCATGGGCACCACCGGCACCATCACGGGCGTGTCGCGCTACCTGAAGTCGCAGAACCCTCTGGTGCGCATCGTCGGCGCGCAGCCGGCCGAAGGCTCGCGCATCCCCGGCATCCGCAAGTGGCCCGAGGCCTACCTGCCGAAGATCTACGACCCGACACATGTCGACGAGCTGGTGCTCGTGAGCCAAGCCGACGCCGAGGACATGGCACGCCGCCTGGCGCGGGAAGAAGGCCTGTTTGCCGGCATCTCCGCCGCCGGCGCCTGCTGGGTGGCGCTGCAGATCGCGCAGACGGTGGAAAACGCCACCATCGTCTTCATCGTCTGCGATCGCGGTGACCGTTACCTGTCCACCGGTGTGTTTCCGGCATGACCTTCGTCCCGCGCTTCTGCCTGAGCTGCGGCACGGCGCTGGCACCGATCAGCGCGGTCGAGGACAGCGGCCCCAAGGAACGCCTGCGCTGCCCGGCCTGCGGCTGGACGCACTGGAACAACCCCACGCCCGTGCTCGCCGCGGTGATCGAATGCAGCGACCGCGAAGGCCGGCTGCTGCTGGCGCGCAACGCCTCCTGGACGGGGCGCCTGTTCGGCCTCATCACCGGCTTCATGGAGGCCGGCGAAACGCCCGCGCAAGGCATTGCGCGCGAAGTCGCCGAGGAAACCTCGCTGCAGGTGCAATCGCTGGCGCTGATCGGCGTCTACGACTTCCAGCGCATGAACCAGGTCATCATCGCCTACCACGCGCTGGCCTGCGGCGACATCGTGCTGTCGCCCGAACTGGCCGAATACAAGCTGTTCACGCCCGACCAGGTGCGCTGCTGGCGTGCCGGCACCGGCTTTGCACTGGCCGACTGGCTGCGCGGGCGCGGACACGAGCCTAGGTTCATCGATCTCTCGGCACGTGCCTAGAATCCGTGCCATGGAAACGACCCGAGAACTCGACGCCCGTGGTCTGAACTGCCCGCTGCCCATCCTCAAGGCCAAGAAGGCCCTGGCAGAGATGGCCAGCGGCGAGTTGCTGCGTGTCGTGTCCACGGATCCCGGCTCGGTGCGGGACTTCCAGGCCTTCGCCCGCCAGACGGGCAACGAACTGGTGGAACAGACGAGCGGCGGCGGCGACTTCACGCACCTGCTGCGGCGGCGCTGAACGCCGCCTGCAAGGCTGCGCGCAGGCTACAGGTCCAGTCCGCGCAGGAAGGCGCGAAAGCCCGCACCCAGTTGGGGGTGCGCGAGCGCCAGTTCGACGTTGGCCTGCAGGAAGCCTTCCTTGCTGCCGCAGTCGTAGCGCTTGCCCTCGTAGCGATAGGCAAACACCTTCTCGCGCCGCAGCAGCGAAGCGATGCCGTCGGTGAGCTGGATCTCGCCGCCGACGCCGCGCGGCTGGGTGGCGATCTCGTGGAAGACCCCTGGCGTCAGGATGTAGCGGCCAGCCACGCCCAGGCGCGACGGTGCGTCCTCGGGCGCCGGCTTCTCGACGATGCGGGTGACGTCCACCAGACGCTCGTTGACCTCGGTGCCGGCGACGATGCCGTAGCGGCGCGTCTGCTCGGCCGGTACCTCCTGCACGGCGATGATCGAGGCACGCCATTCGGCGTACTGGTCGACCATCTGCTTGAGCACCGGCGGCTGGCCCACCATCAGGTCGTCGGCCAGCAACACCGCGAAGGGCTGGTTGCCGACCAGGCGCTGACCGCACAACACGGCGTGGCCCAGACCCAGCGCCTGCGCCTGGCGCACGTAGATGCACTCCATGTCGTCGGGCTTGACGCTGCGCACGACGGCCAGCAGTTCCTGCTTACCCGCCTGTTCGAGGGCTACCTCCAACTCGAGAGTCATGTCAAAGTGATCCTCGATGGCCCGCTTGTGGCGGCCGGTGACGAAGATCATCTCGCGCACGCCCGCGGCGTACGCTTCCTCCACCGCGTACTGGATCAGCGGTTTGTCGACGACGGGCAGCATCTCCTTGGGCTGTGCCTTGGTGGCGGGCAGAAACCGGGTACCCAGTCCTGCGACGGGGAAAATTGCCTTTTGTACGAGCATAGGGTTCTCTAGAATGATGTACGCAGCCCGTTTCATTGTGGCATGGGGGCTCATGAGGGTACCTTCGTGCTGCGCACTCCGGTATTCGCCCCTCGGACGGCCGGGCGGGCTCATGCCGGCCCCGTGACAGTCTTGTGCCCCTTGCGATGGACGTACTGATCGTCGAACCGCTCGACCCCAACGTGCTGAACTGGCTGGCCGCACGCCACGCCGTGCAGTACGCGCCTGAACTGGCGCAGCAGCCGAATGTCTTTCGTGAAACCCTGGTGCGTGTGCGATCGGTGATCATCCCGCCATCGGTGGCGCTGGACGCCGCCACGCTGCAAGGCGCGCCGCAATTGCGCATCGTGGGACGGCTGTCGGCGGGCGCTGAAAACATCGACATCGATGCCTGCGCGCGCGCCGGCATCGAAGTCGTGCGGCCGGCCAGTGCCAGCGCCGGCGCCGAGGCCGAGTTCGTGATCGGCGCCTTGCTGCAGATGCTGCGGCGGGTGCCCATCATCAGCGACGACGGGCTGCTGGTCGGTCGCGAACTCGGTGGCCTCACGGTCGGTCTGGTCGGCATGACGGCCACCGTCAAGCCGCTGCAGCAACTGCTGCAGGCCTTCGGCGCGCGCGTCATCGGCTATGACCCGGGTGTGCATGCCTCCGACCCGATCTGGTCGCGTTCGGGCGTCGAACCCGTCGGGCTGCAGGAGTTGCTGCAGGGCAGCGACGCGGTCTGCGTCCTGCTGACCTACTACCCGCGTTTCGCAGGCCTGTTCGGCGAGCGGCTGCTCACCGAGTGCAAGCTGAACCAGGTGCTCGTGAGCCTGGGGCATTCGAGCCTGTTCAACGAGGCGGCACTGGCGCAGGCGCTGCGCGAGGGGCCGCTGGCCGCCGCCTGGTTCGACAGCCTGGAGCCGGGCGCGCTGGACC
>JACZKT010000652.1 GCA_014859905.1 Rubrivivax sp. | reverse complement strand
CGGCCAGTTCGAACATCTCGCGGCGCGGCAGCGGCGACGGCACGCCCGGCCAGGCCTGGCGCACGAGCAGCGGCGTTTTCTGCCAGTAGCGGCGCATGAAGACCGCCGGCGACAGGCCGCCGAGCAGGGCAAGCGGGGCGTTCACGTCCATCGCGCGATTCTGACCGAAGCGCTTGCCTCGAGCCCCTGGCCCGAGTGCGTGCGCCAGCGGCCTTGTGCGATCATTCCACGATGCAGATCACCGCCCCTTGTGTCGTCACCCTGACGTGGAAACTCGACGACGCGCAAAACCGCCCGATCGATGAACTGGCACAGCCGGTCGAGTTCTTCTTCGGCGGCGACGACTTGCTGGCCAAGATCGAAGAAGCGCTGGCCGGGCATGTGCGCGGTGACGAGTTGCGGCTGCAGCTGGAGCCCGAACAGGCCTTCGGCGACTACCGGCCCGAACTGGTGTGCTTCGAGGACCGCAAGCTCTTCCCCGAACAGCTCGAAGCCGGCATGACCTTCGAGGGCCTGCCTGCCGGCAGCGTCACGCCCGGCATGCCGACCGACGTGATCTACGTCGTGACCGACGTCTTCCCCACGCACGTGGTGCTGGACGGCAACCACCCGCTGGCCGGCATGGCGTTGCGGCTGACGATCAAGGTGCAGGACGTGCGCGCGGCCAGCAGCGACGAGCTCCAGGCGCGCAGCGTCGGCGGCTCGCCGATCACGGTGCTGGGCAGCGGCGCGGCTTCAGGCGGGTCTTCGGTGCTGCACTGAGAGGGCACCCCCTCACCCCAGCCCTCTCCCCCGGTCCGGGGGAGAGGGAGAAGATTCGCTCAGCCGCGGCCGGTGGAGCCGAAGCCGCCGTCGCCCCGTGCCGATGACGTGAATTCGTCGACGCGGCGAAACGTTGCCTGCACCACCGGCACGATGACCATTTGCGCGATGCGGTCCATGGGCGCGATCGTGAACGCGGCGCGGCCGCGATTCCAGCAGCTCACCATCAGCGGGCCCTGGTAGTCGCTGTCGATCAGGCCCACCAGGTTGCCCAGCACGATGCCGTGCTTGTGGCCGAGTCCCGAGCGTGGCAGCAGCATCGCCGCCAGGCCGGGGGCGCCGATGTGGATCGCCAGTCCGGTGGGAATCAGCTCGGCCTGGCCGGGGGCCAACACCAGTGGCGCGTCGAGGCAGGCACGCAGGTCCAGGCCGGCGCTGCCCGGCGTGGCGTAGGCCGGCAGCAGCCCGGCCATGCGTGGGTCGAGCACCTTGACGTCGATGACCGTCATGTCGGGCGGGCCGGCAGGCGCGCTGCGATTTCGGCCATGAGCTGGCGCGCCAGCGTCAGCTTGTCGGCCCGCGGCAGTTCATGTTCGCCCGCGGCGTCGACGAGCAGCAGCGTGTTGTCGTCACGCCCGAACGTCTCCGGGCCGAGGTTGGCCACGATCAGCGGCACGCCCTTGCGCACCAGCTTGTCGCGGGCATGGCGCACGAGGTCGTGGCTCTCGGCGGCGAAGCCTACGCACCACGGCCTTGCGGCGGCGGGCAGGCGCGCCACGGTGGCCAGGATGTCGGGGTTCTCCAGCAGCTCGAGCGCCGCCACCCGGCCGCTGCCGTCCTTCTTGATCTTGCCCTCGGCCGCCAGCGCCGGGCGCCAGTCGGCCACCGCGGCGGTGGCGACGAAGACCTCGTGCCGGGGCGCTTCGGGCAGCACCGCGTCGAGCATCTGCTGCGCACTCTGCACGTCGATGCGCCGCACGCCGCGTGGCGTAGGCAGGTGCACCGGCCCGGCGACCAGCGTGACATGGGCACCGGCCTCGGCGGCGGCGCGTGCGACGGCAAAACCCATCTTGCCGCTGGAGTGGTTGCTGATGCCGCGCACCGGGTCGATGGCCTCGAAGGTGGGCCCGGCGGTGATGAGCACCGAGCGACCCGCCAACACCTTGGGCTGGAAAACGGCGATCAGCTCGTCGCGCAGTTCGGTGGCTTCGAGCATGCGGCCGTCGCCCACTTCACCGCAGGCCTGGTCGCCGGTCGCAGGGCCGAGCACGGTGGCGCCGTCGGCGACGATCTGCGCCACGTTGCGCTGCGTTGCCGGGTGCGCCCACATCTCGCGGTTCATGGCCGGCGCCACGAGCAGCGGGCAGGTGCGCATGGAGCGCGCCAGGCACAGCAGGCTCAGCAACTCGCCGGCGCGGCCCTGCGCCAGTTGGGCGATGAAGTCGGCGCTGGCCGGCGCTACCAGCACCGCGTCGGCCTCGCGCGACAGCTCGATGTGCGCCATGCCGTTGGGCTGGCGGGCGTCCCACTGGCTGGTGAAAACGGGTCGGCCGCTGAGCGCCTGCATCGTGACGGCAGTGATGAACTGCGCCGCGGCCTCCGTCATCACCACCTGCACGGTGGCGCCGGCCCTGACCAGTTCACGCGCCAGCTCGGCGGCCTTGTAGCAGGCGACGCCGCCCGACAGACCGAGCACGATGTGTTTGCCTTGCAACTCGACGAGGGGCGACATGGCGCGAGACTCTAGCAGGCCCGCTCGCCGTGTCGGGTCGCCGCAAGATCCAGGGGTAAACCCCGGGCGCGGGTATAACCGGGCACATCGGCGAAGATCGCCATGCAGGCCGCAAGTCGTCGCCCTGCGCTCTGGAGGCACCATTCATGGACGCCCTGATCCTGGCCCGCATGCAGTTCGCGGCCAACATCACTTTCCACATCCTGTTTCCGACCATCACCATCGCCCTGGCCTGGACGCTGCTGTTCTTCCGCCTGCGCTGGCTGCAGACACACGACGACGCCTGGCTGATGGCCTACCGCTTCTGGACCAAGGTCTTCGCACTGACCTTCGCGCTGGGCGTGGTCAGCGGCATCACGATGAGTTTCCAGTTCGGCACCAACTGGCCGGGTTACATGGAGCGCGTGGGCAATATCGCCGGGCCGCTGCTGGGCTACGAGGTGCTGACGGCGTTCTTCCTCGAAGCCAGCTTCCTGGGCATCATGCTGTTCGGGCACGGCAAGGTCAGCGAACGGGTGCACCTCCTGGCCACGTTCCTGGTCGCCTTCGGCACTACCCTGAGCGCGTTCTGGATCCTGGCCCTCAACTCGTGGATGCAAACCCCCACCGGCCACGAGATCCGCGGCGGCGAGTTCTTCGTCAAGAGCTGGCTGGAGGTGATCTTCAACCCCAGCATGCCCTACCAGCTGACGCACATGCTGCTGGCGTCGGGCCTCACGGTGGCCTTCCTGCTCGCCGGCGTGAGCGCCTGGCAAGTGCTCAGGCGCAAGGCCAATGCATCGACGCCGAAGGTGCTGCGGGTGGGCCTGACGCTGGGTGCGATCCTGATACCGCTGCAGATCGTCGTCGGTGACCTGCACGGCCTGAACGCGCTGCAGCACCAGCCGCAGAAGGTGGCTGCCATGGAGGCCATCTGGCAGACGCAGCGCGGCGCGCCGTTGCTGCTGTTCGCCTGGCCCGACGAGAGCACGCGCAGCAACCGCTTCGAGATCGCGATCCCGAAAGGCGCGGCGCTGATCCTCAAGCACGACGCGAACGGCGAACTGCGGGGCCTGAACGACTTCAAGGGTGCCAAGGGCTGGGAGCACCCGCCGGTGGCGCCGCTGTTCTTCGGCTTTCGCATCATGGTCGGCACCGGCGTGCTGATGCTGGCCTTCAGCTGGGCCGGGCTGTGGCTGTACAAGCGCCGCGCCTGGGTCGCCGATCGACTGCCGCGGCCGCTGCTGTGGGGCCTGGCCGGCATGTCGTTCTCGGGCTGGCTGGCCACGGTGGCCGGCTGGGTCGTGACCGAGATCGGGCGCCAGCCCTTCATCGTCTTCGGCCTCGTGCGCGTCGACGAGGTCGCCTCCAACGTGCCGGCGCCGATGATCGCGCTCACGCTGGCGCTCTACGTCACGGTCTACCTGGCGCTGATCGTGGCCTACGTCGCCGTCATCAAGTACATGGCCGAGAAGCCGGTGGACATGGCGCCGGCCCCGCCGCAGGCGCCCGTCGCCGCCGGAGCACGACCATGAGCTGGGCGCAGGCACTGCCCGTCGTCTTCCTGGGCCTGATGGGCCTGGCGATGCTGGTCTACGTGGTGCTGGACGGCTTCGACCTCGGTGTCGGGTTGTTGCTGCACCGCGCCAGCGACGCCCAGAAGGACACCATGATCGCGTCCATCGGCCCCTTCTGGGACGCCAACGAGACCTGGCTCGTGCTCGGCGTGGGCATCCTGCTGATCGCGTTTCCCAAGGCGCACGGCATGGTCCTGACCGCCCTGTACCTGCCGGTGGCGCTGATGCTGGTGGGGCTCATCCTGCGCGGCGTGGCCTTCGACTTCCGCGTCAAGGCACAGGCCGCGCGCAAGCCGCTGTGGAACTTCGCCTTCTTCGCCGGCAGCGGCATCGCCGCGGCCAGCCAGGGCTGGATGCTCGGCCGCTACATCACCGGCTTTGCCCCGGGCTGGGAATACCAGCTCTTCGCCGCCGTGATCATGATGCTGCTGCCGGCGGCCTACGTGTTGCTGGCCGCCGGCTGGCTGCTGATGAAGACCGAAGGTGAACTGCAGCAGCAGGCCGTGCGCTGGGGCCAGATCGCCTGGCCGCCGGTGGTGCTGGGCATGGGCCTGATCTCGCTGGCCACGCCGTGGGTCAGCACGACGGTGCGCGAGCGCTGGTTCAGCATGCCGGAGTTCATTGCGCTGCTGCCGATCCCGCTGCTGACGCTGGCCGCGCTGGTAGTCGCACGTGTCGTACTCAACAGCAAACAGGTGCGGGGCCGCCTGTGCTGGCTGCCGTTTGCGATGGTGGTGACGGTGTTCGTGCTCGGCGCCGTCGGCCTGGCCTACAGCCTGTTTCCGTACGTGGTGATCGACCGCATGACGATCTGGCAGGCGGCCAGCGCCACCGAGGCATTGGCCGTGATCCTGTTCGGCTGCGCCATCACGGTGCCCATGATCGTCGGCTACACGATCTACACCTACCGCGTCTTCTGGGGCAAGGCGCGCGCATTGACCTACGCCTGAAGCCGGCGCGGCGGCGACCTACCGTTGGGCCGCGCCGCAGCACTTTTTGTACTTCTTGCCGCTGCCACACGGACACGGGTCGTTGCGGCCGGGCGTGGGCGCGACGCGCCGCGTCGCCGGCCGCGGGGCGTGGTCGACCCAGTACAGGCGCAGGTCCTGCACTGCCCAACAGGCCTCGGACAACAGGTCGTCGCGCGTCGGCTCGCCTGTCGGCCAGTACAGCGCCGCGTGGGTCCGCGCTGCGTCGCTGTCCGGGGGCAGCAGCAGCGCAGCGATCTGGTCGACCAGGATGCCGAAGTCGACGGCCGTCGCCTCGTCCGTGGGTTCGACCCAGATCTCCGGGAAGGCCTCCATCGCGTCCAGGAAACCCTGTGCCCACAGTGCGCCGGATTGCAGGAAGGTGGCTTCTTCGGCTGTCATCACGCCGTCGTCGACGGCGCGCTGGCGGTCGGCGTCGGTGTACTCGGCGAGCAGGGGCAACAGTCGCAGCTCCTCGGCGCGTTCGAGCAGGGCCTCGGGGTCGAGCTGCCGGCGCAGCACGTCCAGCCGCGCCTGCAGCGGGCGCAGGGCCTGGGCGTGGTCTTCGGGGTCGGCGAAGGCGCGCTCGAAGGCGTCGCCGCACATCGCGGGCAGCCAGTCTTCGACGGCCGGCAGTTGCGGCCCGGCGGCCAGCGCGGTGAGGAAGCCGTCGATGGACTCGAAGCTGAGCTCGTCGTTGAAACCCGCCAGGCGCTCGCAGATCGTGTCCAAGGCGTGCAGTTCGGCTTCGGAACTGTCCGGGATGGGGGCGCTGGGGATGTGCATGGGCAGAAGGCTCGATGGTCTTTGAGACGCGGACTTCGCGCCGGCTCGGTACGCGATGGGCCGTGGTGGCGGGAAGTGGCAGCCCTGCTGCCAGGGCCTGATTTTCCACGCAGCGGTGGGCGACGACAGGCCAGGCCAGTTCAGCCGCCGCTATGCTTGCGCGCATGAAGCCGACGCCCGCCCCGGCCGCCGCGCTGGTGCGCCAGGGTTTCGGCGCCCAGCAGCGCGTCTGGAACAACCTGGGCAACCTGCTGCTGCGTACCGGTCGGCCGGCCGATGCCCTGCCCTGCTTCGAGCAGGCGCTCCCGCTCAAGGCCGACTACACCGAGGCCCGCCACAACCTCGCCCGCGCCCTCCATGCGCAAGGCCGCGCCGCCGCTGC
>JACZKT010000651.1 GCA_014859905.1 Rubrivivax sp. | reverse complement strand
GGCCCGGCATGGACCGGCTTCAGCGAAGTCCACGCGCGCATCCTGGGCCAGGTCCGCGCGCAACTGGAGGCGCTGGCGGCGGCGCCGTCGCTGCGGCGCGAGGGCCCGCTGGCGCGCATCGGTCGCCACACGGCGGCGCTGGGCGCGTTGCTGCACGGCCATCTGAACATGCTGGGCCTCACGGTCGCCGCGTTCGGTGAGGTGCTGGCGCAGCCGCGCCGGCTGCGGCTGCGCGAAACGACGGTGCAGCTCGAGCAGACGGGGCTCGACGCCATTCCGGTGGTGGCGCTGGTGACGCTGCTGATCGGCCTCGTCATCACCTACCTGCTGGGGCTGCAGGCCGAGATCTACGGCGCCAACATCTTCGTCGTCGACGGCGTCGGCATCGGCGCGACGCGCGAGTTCGCGCCCATCATCGTCGCCATCATCGTGGCCGGCCGCTCGGGCGCGGCCTTCACGGCGCAGCTGGGTTCGATGCGGCTGACCGAAGAGACCGACGCCATCCGCACGCTCGGTCTGTCGCCGATGCAGGTGCTGGTGGTGCCGCGCGTGCTGGCGCTGATGGTGGCGCTGCCGCTGCTCGTGTTCGTCGGCGACGTGATGAGCCTGCTCGGCGCGATGGTCATCGCCGGGCCGATGCTCGACATCACGCCGCTGGCCTTCCTGGCGCGCCTGCGCGAGGAACTGGCGCTGCGCCATGTCATCGTGGGCCTGGCCAAGGCGCCGGTGTTCGCGCTGGCGATCGCGGTCATCGGCGTGCGCATGGGCATGACCGTGGGCCGCGACACGCGCGCCCTGGGCGTCGCCACCACGTCCACCGTGGTGCAGAGCATCGTCGCCGTGATCCTGCTCGACGCGGCCTTCGCCGTCGTGCTGCAGGCCTTGGGCCTGTGAGTGCCGGCGCCGTGATCACCACCCTGCCGGCCGCGGCAAAGGCCGCGTTACCGGTGATCGAAGTCGAGGACATCGTCACCCGCTTCGGCGCGCAGACCGTGCACGACGGCGTGACGTTCAGCGTCGGCCGCGGCACCCTGGTGGCGCTGATCGGCGGCAGTGGCACCGGCAAATCGGTGCTGCTGCGCGAGATGATCGGCCTGCAGCGGCCGAGCGCCGGCCGCGTACGGCTGCTGGGCACCAGCCTGTGGGACGCCACGCCGGGCGAGCTGGAGGCGCTGCGCCGACGCTTCGGCATGATGTTCCAGGACGGCGCGCTGTTTTCGTCCCTGACGGTGGCGCAGAACGTCGCCGTGCCGCTGCACGAACACACCGGGCTCGGCAAGGCGACGATCGACGCACTGGTCGCGCTGCGGCTGCTGCAGGCCGGCCTGCCGGTGGCCGCCGGCGCCAAGATGCCCAGCGAGCTGTCGGGTGGCATGCGCAAGCGCGCCGCGATCGCGCGGGCGATCGCGCTCGAACCCGAAATCCTGTTCCTCGACGAGCCGACCTCGGGGCTGGACCCGATCACCGCGCGCGCCTTCGACCGCCTGGTGCGATCGCTGGTCGACGACCTCGGCATCACCGTGTTCCTGGTGACGCACGACCTCGACACGCTGCTGGGCGTGGTCGACCGGCTGATCGTGCTGGCGGGCGGCAAGGTGCTGGCCGACGGCCCGGTACGCGAGGTGATGGCCATCGACGACCCCTGGATCCGCGAGTACTTCTCGGTGCGCCGCACCGTCGGCCCGGGGCCCGGCTGCCCGCAGCCGGAAAGCGCACGCTTCAGCCCGTGAGGGCGCAGTTAGACTCGAACGATGGAAGCTGAGGCGCGCTACACCTGGGTCGGTGCCGCGGTACTGGCGCTGTTGGCGGCGGGGGTGGCAGCGGTGCTGTGGCTGCGCAATGCCGGCAGCGACGAGAACTTCAACCGCTACGCGATCCATTTCGAGCAGCAGGCTCTCGACGGCCTGGACGTCGGTGCCGCGGTCACGCTGCGCGGCATCCGCGTCGGGCGCGTCGAGGACTACGGCCTGCCTGGCCAGGACCTGAACCGGGTCCGCGTGCAGGTGCGGGTCGACCGCCGTGCACCCTTGCGCACCAACACGGTGGCCGTGGTGACACGCAATTTCGTCACCGGCATCGCGTCGATCACGCTGTTCAACGGCGACCCGCCCGGCGAACTTCTGGTCCAGGTGCCCGCCGGCGAGACCCTGCCGGTGATCGGCGAGGGCCGCTCCGACCTGCAGGAGATTGCCGGCCGTGTCAATGAGGCCGGCGAGATGGCCACCATCGCGATCGCCAACCTGAACCAATTGCTCAGCGCCGAGAACCGCGAAGCCTTCATGGCCACGGTGCACAACCTGCGCGAGCTCACGGCCGGCATCCAGCAGCGGCTGCAATCGCTGGACGGCACGCTGAACCGGCTCGGCCGGGCTGCAGGCGAGGTCGGCCAGGCGGCGACGAGGGTCGGCGACGCGGTCACCCACATCGGCAGCGCCGCTGCCGACGTCGGCGCTGCCGCAGCGACGCTGGGGCAGGCGGGTGAACGCGTGGCCACGGTCGCTGAAAGCGGTGGCAAGCGGCTGGACGCCACGCTGGCCGAGACCGAGCGCGCCGTCGCCGACGCACAGCGTGCGTTCGCCCGCATCGCCGCCGCCAGCGACGCACTGCAGCAGCAGGCGCTGGCGACGGCGAACCGGCTGGAACAATCCGCTGTCAACATCGACGACCAGCTGAGCGCGGCGGTCACCGAACTGCGACTGAGCGTCGAAACCGGCGCGCGCCTGCTCGACCGCCTGCGCGAGCCGCGTGCCGCGCTGCTGGGCCCGGGCCCGGCGCAGTTGGGGCCGGGGGAGAAAGCACCTTGAAGACGTCGCGCCGCTTTGCCGTGCTGGGCCTGGCCACGGTGCTCGCCGGCTGCATTTCGGTCGGCAGCAGCGACAGCGCGGCGCCGCACGCCAGTCATCTGCTGCACGACACGGCCGCCAGGGTCGAGCGCCGCGCGCAGCCGCTGGTGGCGGCCTTGCTGATCCAGCCCTTGCCGGGCAACGCGCTGGCCGACACGGCGTCGATCGCGTATTCCCGCCGCGCCAACGAGTTTGCCTTCTACCAGCTGGCGT
>JACZKT010000650.1 GCA_014859905.1 Rubrivivax sp. | reverse complement strand
GGGGTTGAACCATGAGTACATGGCTCAACCGGGGCGCCTCCGGCGGCCTGGCAGGGGCCTCAAGGAATCTGAAATTCGTGCAAAGCGAAAACCGACACCTCGCCGTCATCGGAGGACGGGTCTTGACCGGCGCTCACACCGCCGCCGTGAAACCCCGATCGAGCCCGCGCAGGCACAGGTAGTCGGCCGCCGGCCAGCACTGCCGGAACTCGAAGAAGAGCTGGTCACCGCCGCCACCGGTGAACAGGGCGGACGCGCCGTGTGCAGCCGCGACTTCGGCATCCATCTGCGCCGAGCCCATGCGTCCGACGTGATTGCCCGGCGTGGGCGTGGGTGCTGCGTGCAGGATGGACTCCAGGCGGAATCCGGCGATCCGCTCGCGCTCGATGAGCTCGCGCTGCGCCCGCGCGGCGGCCAGGCGGGCATAGGACCGCTCGTCGCTGTCGATACCCGGCGAGTGATAGTTGATGCAGGTCACGCGGGCATCTTCCAGCACCGGCCCCTGCTCGATGTGCGCCTCGAAGTACGCGCCGATCGGGTGGTCGCCCGGCTCCTCGGTGCCGACGAAGCCGATGCGCTCCAGCTCGTCCCTGACCGTCTTGCCATCCGCGTCCTTCGCGGCGTAGGCATGCTCGAGCGTGAAGGCCTTGGCGAACACGCCCGAGCCCATCATCACGGGCACGAAGCGCGATCCCTCCTCGTTGGTCCAAAAGGCCACCTCGATGGGCGCTTCCGTCTGGATGCCATGGTCCTTCAGCGTGCGCACGACTTCCAGGCCCGCGAGCACGCCGTAGTTGCTGTCGAACTTGCCGCCGGTGGGCTGTGTGTCGATGTGGCTGCCTGTCATGACGGGCGGCAGCAGGTGGTTGCGGCCGGGGCGGCGCATGAAGCAGTTGCCGATCCGGTCGATCGTGATGGTCATGCCGGCCTCGCGCGCCCAGGCGATGACCTGCTCGCGCGCTTGCCGATCGAGGTCCGTCGGCGCCAGGCGGCACACGCCTCCCTTGGGCGTGGCACCGATGCGCGCGAGCGTCATCAGCGATTCCCAGAGACGTTCACCGTCGATGCGGAGGGGTTCGGTTCGGAGTCGTGCACGGTCTTCATGGCGGGATGCGGTCGATTGGGGACACTCACTGCGGAGTTCGCAGGCCTGCAGTGTGCGGCCGGGCGCTCGCCGCACTCACCGCTGGGCCACCACGCGAAGCGCCCGCTGGACAGGCGCTTGTGGCACATCCAAAAGCCCTGGCCGTCGTAGACCAGGACCTTGATCGCCGTGCGGGTGCGGTTGCTGAAGACGAACAGCGCGCCGCTGAAGGGGTCCGCCTGCAGGCGCTTCCTGCACGCGCCCACCAGGGCGTCGATGCCGGCGCGGAAGTCGATCGGCTCCACGGCCACCAGGATGCGCATGTGCGCCGTGATCTGGATCATCATGCGGCCCAGAACGCGCTGCACATCGCCGGCAGCCCAGCCAGCGCGTCGCTGTGGAACTCCACGCGCATCCTCGCGCCGCGCGCGTTGACCATTTCGATCACGCACGCCGGCTGCGAAGTCCGGGCCGATGTCACCGGGCCCGCCGGCGCGAACAGTTCGACAAACCGGGGCGTCACCGGGTTGGCCGGCGCGTTGGCCGGCGCCGCTGCGGCCCGCCGCCTGAGTACGGCGTAATCCAGATGCAACTCCGCAGCCACGCGGTAGGCACCGTGCTCGACGGCTGCGGCCACGGCGCTGGCCCACAACTGCAGCGGGATCCGCTGGCCGACCTCGCGCCCCGCGCGCCACTGGTCAAACTCTATCTTGAGCCGCGCCAGTTCATCGCTGCACGACTTTGTCCGTACGGCCTTGCTCGTCGCTTCCATCGCCCGTCTCCTCGTCGGACTGCAATGGAAACGGAAGTTATCGAGAGTGCGGCGTCATTTCATGCAGATCTGCCGGCAGGACACAGAGCGCCGCGAACACCTCGTCGATGCACTCCGTGCGCTTGGAGCTCCCGGCTGCCGCACGGCAGGCCATGCGCGCTGGCGCCGCAGTCAAGTTCCCGCGCCAGCGTCGAAGAAGCCGGTGCGGGCACGGCTTCAACCGCGGTCCCTGGGATCAGAACTGCGTAATGACGTGGAAGGCGTGCCCGTCGGCGAGTGCCAGGTAGATCGGTGTCTCGCCCCCGCGCTCCTCGCGGCAAGCCGCATGGCGCGCGCTTGCGTAGCCCCTGGCGGGGATAGGACACCGGTCCCCCAGCAGGGCCCCGAGAAAGTGCATCCCCTCGTAAAGCGACTGACCGATCGAATTGAGCGCAGGCGCACGATCGCCAAAGTGCGAGTAATAGCGTTCCTTGAACGCCGAGTTGGCGTCGCTCTCCAGTGCAGCGAAGTAGCCCATCGCGACGTACAGATTGTCGGTGTTCTCGGCACCGATCGCGAGCAGCTGGTTCTCCTCGATGGCGCACGAAAGCCGCAGCACTCGTTGCTGCAGCCCGGCCCGGCCAAAGGCACGATTGAAGTCGACAGCGTCCTGGCCGACCATCGAAATGAGCACGGCATCCGCCCGCGACGCGCGCAACCTGTCGATCACCTGAGAGTAGTCGCCGATGCCGAACGGCAGAAAGCTCTCGGCCACCACCTCGCCGCCCGACGCGGCAATGCTGCGCCGCGCAATGCCGTGCGAGACCCGGGGCCAGACGTAGTCGTTGCCAACCAGCATCCAGCGTCTCGCCTGGCCGCGTTCGCTCAGCCAAGCGATCGACGGCGTCAACTGGCGCGCCGCAGTCTCGCCGATGGCATAGAGGCCGGGCGAATGGTCGCCCCCTTCGTAAAGGCACGTGTAGACGAATGGCAAGCGGCCGCCGATGGTGCGCACGATGCGCTGCCGCACCGAGCTGATGCACATGCCCACCAGCGCGTCGATCTCGCCATCGTCGACCAGGGAACCCAATGTTCCCTCGACGTCCGGCGCCTCGTCGGACGTGTCCACGACGCTCAACTCGCACGGCCGGCCGGCGATGCCGGACCAGCGGTTGAGTTCCGCCTGCGCCAGCCGTGCCGAGGCGAGGCACGACGGTCCCCAGATGCCTTCCGGCCCACGCAGCGGGGCACACAGGGCAACGCGGAAGTCGCTGCCGGCTCGACGGCTGGCCGTACCGCGATCGAGGACTGTCCGCCACCGTCCGCGGGTTGGCACGGCGTGTCCCAGCAAACCCACGCGGAGCGCGGATCCAGAAGCGGCGTCCAGATGCATGATTCCCTCCTCGCGGCGCGCCGATCCGTCCGGGATCCTGGGCCGCCAGCCTTCCCGCCATGTCGCCGACAAATATTTCCGTGGAAATGCTGCAAGTCTAGAATTTGCCACGCTCAAGGAGCATAGTGCAATCGCCATGCCCGATCGTGACCTCTCCCAGTACCTGGCTTACCTGCTCGCCTCGGCGCACCGCAGCATGCGCATCGGCCTGAGCCAGTCGATCGGTGACGAGGAGTCCACCGAGGAGCACTGGCGCATCCTGCATGTGCTGTCCGACGAGCAGGGCCACTCGATGGGCGAACTCGCCGAACGGGTGCTTCTCAACGGCCCGGCCCTGACCAAGAACATCGACAAGCTGGTGAGCCGCGGCCTCGTCCAGCGTGCGGCCGATGCCAGCGACAACCGCAAGGTCCTGGTCTTCATCAGCGATCTCGGGCTCGAGCTCGTGGCGAGGCTGAAGGAGCGCGTCGACGCGCACCACGTCGGCATCGAGGAAGCCCTCGGCCCGCGCCGGACAAGTCAGCTCAAGCGACTGCTCGAGAGCTTCATCGAAGAATCGCGCGGCGGCTGAGCGCCGCCCCTTTTCTGCTCGACGCTGCACCCGGCGAGGCCGCTCGCCCTCGGGTCGCGGCGTCGCGAAGCCGCAACGCGTTCGTTCGCTCCGGCGCAGTACTTGCTCTGGAAAGTACTTATTTCACCTGGAAAGTATCTCAGCCAAGCTCGCGATTGCCGGATCGGAATTCGTCCACAGGAACGCCTATGCTCGTGCTCGCCTGGCTGTTCGGGATCATCGCCACGATCGTCGTGATCGCGGTGGTGGTGATCTTCCTCAACCGCTTCTACCGCAAGTCCAGCCGCGACGTCGCGATCATCCGCACCGGCTTCGGCGGCCAGCGCACGCTGATCTCCGGCGGCTGCCTGGCGCTGCCGTTCCTGCACAAGATCGACGAGGTGAGCCTGCGCACCATCCGCATCGAGGTGCGGCGCGCGGGCGAGAAGTCGCTGATCACGGAGGACCGCATGCGCGTCGACGCGGAGCTCGAGTTCTACGTGCGCGTGCAGCCCAGCATCGAGGGCGTGGCCACGGCGGCGCAGTCGCTCGGCTCCAAGGCCTTCACGCCCGACGGCATGCGCAACCTGCTCGAAGGCCGTTTCATCGACGCGGTCCAGGCCATCGCGGCCAGCCGCACCATGGACACGCTGCACGAGAAGCGCGCCGAATTCGTCGCTGCGGTGTCGTCGCTGCTGCGCGACAACCTGGCACAGAACGGCATCCTGCTCGACTCGGTCTCGCTCACGCGCCTGGACCAGACGGCGTTTGCCGCGCTCGACGAGAACAACGCATTCAACGCCGTGGGCATGCGGCGGCTGGCCGAGATCATCGCCGTGAACCGCAAGCAGCGCGCCGAGGTCGAGGCCGACGCCGAGATCTCGGTCCGCCAGACCCAGCTCGAGGCGACCAAGCGCCGCCTGACCCTGGTGCAGGAAGAGGAACAGGCACAGATCAACCAGCGGCTGGAGATCGAGAAGTTCAAGTCGCGCAGCGACGCCGAGGGCGCCCGCGCCCGCGAGGGGGCGATGGCGGCCTCCGAGGGCGCGCGCATCGGTCGCGAACAGGAGACGCGGGTGCGCGAGATCGAGAAGCAGCGTGCGCTGCGCCGCCTCGAGATCGAGGCGCAGCTCAACTCCGAGGTGGGCAAGATCGAAAGTGCGATCCTGCTCTCCGCCAAGCACGCCGAGGAAGCGCGCGCCCAGGCCGCCGCCGAGCTGGCCCGCAGCGAGGTGATCCTCGCGCAGGAGCAGGTTCAGACCGAGCGCGAGCGTGCCGTGGCCGACCGTTCGCGCGAGATCGCCATCAAGCGGGTCACTGAAGCCGGCGAGGTCGCCGAGGCCAGCGCCGCGACCGAAGCCGCCGTGCTGCTGCGCCGGGCCAAGGCCGAGGCCGAGGCCACGTTCACGCGTGCCGAGGCCGAGCGCGTGCGCATGGT
>JACZKT010000649.1 GCA_014859905.1 Rubrivivax sp. | reverse complement strand
CTTGGACATGATCGCCGACGCCGGCGCACGCCGCGTGTTCGTGGATGCCGAAGTGGCGCAGGCCATCGAACCCGTGTGGCCGCGAGCGGCCGGCGCCGCGAGCGTCGTGCGCCTGGACGACAGCCCCGGTGGCCCGGGGTTCAGCGGCTGGCTCGCACCTGCCGGCGCGAGGCCGGCGCCGGTGCTCATCGATCCCGGCTGGGCCTTCAACATCATCTACTCCTCGGGCACCACCGGCACGCCCAAGGGCGTCGTGCAGCCGCATGCGATGCGCTGGGCGCACATCCGGCGCGGCGCGGTCTCGGGCTACGGGCCGGGCGCAGTGACGCTGATCGCCACGCCGCTGTACTCGAACACGACGCTGGTGTCGCTGATCCCGTCACTGGCCTGGGGCTCGGCGCTGGTGCTGATGCGCAAGTTCGACGCCGGCCGCTATCTCGAACTGGCCGAGCGCCACCGCGCCACCCACACCATGCTGGTGCCGGTGCAGTACCGGCGGCTGCTGGCGCACCCGGACTTCGAACGCCGCGACCTCTCGGCCTTCGTCGCCAAGTTCTGCACCAGCGCCCCCTTCCACGCCGAACTCAAGGCCGAGGCGCTGCGCCGCTGGCCGGGCGGGCTGGTCGAGTACTACGGCCTGACCGAAGGCGGCGGCACGGTCATCCTGCACGCCCACCTGCACCCGGACAAGCTGCACACGGTGGGTCAACCCGCCGAGGGCCACGACATCCGCCTCGTCGACGAGGCCGGCCGCGAGGTGGCACCCGGCGAGAGCGGCGAGGTGGTGGGCCGCTCACCCGGCATGATGACCGGCTACCACCGCCAGAGCGCGCTGACGGCCGCGGCCGAATGGCACGACGCCGAGGGCCGGCGCTACCTGCGCACCGGCGACATCGGCCGCTTCGACGAGGACGGTTTCCTGATCCTGCTCGACCGCCGCAAGGACATGATCATCAGCGGCGGCTTCAACATCTACCCGAGCGACCTCGAAGCCGTGCTGCGCCAGCACCCCGACGTGGCCGACGCTGCGGTGTTCGGCGTGCCCTCGGCGGAGTGGGGCGAGACGCCGGCGGGCTGCGTGACGCTGCGTGCGGGTGCCGCGTCGAGCCTGGAAGAGATCCGGCACTGGGTGAATGAACGCGTCGGCAAGACGCAGCGTCTGTCGGCCTTGCGCGCGGTGGCCGAACTGCCACGCAGCGCGATCGGCAAGGTGCTCAAACGCGAGCTGCGCGAGCGCTGGAGCGCAACGGCCACGCCGGCCCGGTAGCCCGGCGCAGCGCCTCGTCGGGTGCCCAGGGCGCAGGTGCTGCGCTGCCAGAGCGGTCAGCTCGACCCGCCACGACGACGCTGCCGCCCCGGCCGCGCTGCGACGCGATGGCCGGTTCCGGCCCGAGGCGGGCGAAGCCGCCGTACCACTGTCATGCCGAAACTGTGTCGAAAGGCCCCGGAACACGGCGCCACGACGCGCGAAGCGCTCAGATTGTGGCAAGGCGTGCCGATCTTCATGTCATGCGGTCCTGTGCGCGAGCACGGCGGCCGAGGGCAAGTTCAGCGCGCCGGACACGGTGCGGGCGATGCGAGACGGAGAATCCGCCGGTGGACGAGTTGACAGGCATTGCGTTTTCGGAACTGGACGGCCAGTTGATCGCGCGCTGCAGTGCGGCGGCCGTGCGGCCGCCGCTCGAGCCGGACGCGCTGCGCCTGGGCCTCGAACGGGCCGGCTATGGCAACTGGTCGCTGCAATCCGATGCGCTGGTGTCCCTGGCCAGGCGCTGGCATGGCGAGGCCGGCGCGTTCGAACTGACCCTGGGCCAGCGCGAAGATGCCGGCTTCACGATCGAGGTCACGCCCGACGCGAGCTGCGCCTGGGTCAACCTGAGGCCGGCCCACGGCGGCGAGCCGGTGGCACTGGCCGACGTGCTGCAGGCGCTGACGGATGCCGGCGTCGTGCACGGTGTCGACGCTGCGGCGCTGCAGCTGGCCTGCGAGTCCGCAGCAGCCGCGCGCGTCACGGCCGCCCGGGCCACGGCGCCACAGAAGGGCGAGGACACCCGGTTCGAGTTGCTCGTCGCCGACACGCGCGACCGTAGACCCAAGGTCGACGAGAACGGACTGATCGACTACCACGAACTGGGCGACATCCCGATCGTCAAGCCCGGCCAGGCGCTGCTGCGGCGGCATCCGCCGACCCCGGGCGTCGACGGCCGCAACATCCGCGGCGAACCCATTCCCGCCGTCCCCGGCCACGACGAAGCCTTCGCTGCCAACCTCGTCGGCGCCTGCATCGCAGGCGACGATCCGAACCTGTTGCGCGCACAGAGCGGCGGCCAGCCTGTCCACGCGCACAACACGGTGATGGTCGAGCAGATCCTGCACCTGAAGAGCGTCGGCATGGCGACGGGCAACATCAATTTCGACGGCACCGTCGAAGTCGACGGCGACGTGCAGCCCGGCATGAAGGTGCATGCGACGGGCGACATCATCGTCAAGGGCCTGGTCGAAGGCGGGCGGCTCGACGCCGGCGGCAGCGTCCGGGTCACCGGCGGCGTCATCGCCCACGCGGTCGTGCGCGCAGCCCAGGCGGCGTCGGCGCGTTTCGTCGAAAACTCGAGCATGCACGCGGGCACGACGATCGCGATCGACGACATGGCCGTGCACAGCGAGCTGCAGGCACTCAACGAGGTGCTCGTGGGCACCCAGTCGCCACACCGCGGGCGGCTGGTCGGCGGCTTCGCGCGCGCCATGATGAAGGTGAGGACACCTCAGCTGGGAGCGACGGCAGGCGGCTTGACGAAGGTGCAGGTCGGCGTCAACCCGACGCTCGAGACTCGACACCGCGAGCTCGTGGAGCTGAGCGAGAAACAGAAGGTCGAAGAGGAAAAACTGCAGAAGGTGTTCCAGCACCTGACCCGGCAAGGCGACCCGCGCGGCATGCTCGAACGGGTGCAGGCGGCCTGGAAGCAGTCGCTGGACGCGTGGGGGAAGTCCATCGCGGAGAAGGCCGAACTCGAGCAGCAACTGGCATCGACCGCCGCCGCGTGCATCGAGGTCGGCGCCAGCGTGGCTGGCGATGTCGACATCGTGTTCGGCAAGGTGGGGCGGCGTCTGCGCCGCAGCTTCGGTGCCGGCACGTTCAGCATGACCACCGACGGCAAGGTGGTCTTCACCGACGCCGGCGCTCAAGTGACCGAGTTGTCTTAGGAGCCTGTCGGGCTTTGGGTCGGGCCCGCGCCGGGATGAGTTGCGGCGCCAGTCTAGGCGCCGGCGAGGCGTGTGGCAGGGCCACACAACGAGTCGGCAACGACGAATGGCGCCGCAAATCACCCCGGCCCTTCGGGTTGAGCCTGCAAAGGGGCGCATGCGTCGTTGCAAATGCTCGCGATACCACGGGGTATCGCTGCGCTTTGCGCCTAGCCTGCGCCCCTTTGCAGGCTCAACGCGGGCCCGACCCAAAGCCCGACAGGCTCCTAGGAGCCTGTCGGGCTTTCCAGGCCGTCGTTGGCCGCTTCGACCACAGCTGCGGCCAGGCACAGGTCTTCCCACGCCTTGGCCTTGTCGGCGGGGTTGCGCAGCAGGTAGGCAGGGTGGTAGGTCACCACCAGCGGCACGCCCTGGTAGCGGTGCACGCGGCCTCGCAGCTTGCCGATGGGCTCGTCGCTGCGCAGCAGCGCCTGCACCGCGAAGCGCCCCATGGCCAGGATCAGGCGCGGCCTGAGCAGCTCGATCTGGCGCACCAGAAAGGGCTCGCATGCCGCCAGCTCCTCGGCCGCCGGGTTGCGGTTGCGCGGCGGCCGGCACTTCAGCGTGTTGGCGATGTAGACGCGCTGCCGTGGCGGCTGGGGGCCGTCTTCGGCGCGGGTCAGGCCGAGCGCGGCGAGCATGCGGTCGAGCAGCTGGCCGGCGGCGCCGACGAAGGGTTCGCCCTGCTCGTCTTCCTGCTCGCCCGGGGCCTCGCCGACGACCAGCCATTGCGCCTGCGTGTGGCCGACGCCGAACACGGTCTGCTTGCGGCTGGTGCACAGGCTGCAGGCG
>JACZKT010000648.1 GCA_014859905.1 Rubrivivax sp. | reverse complement strand
CCTTGGCGCCGAGCCTGGCGGCGTCGCGGGCAGCGGCGCCGGTGTCGACCCGGGACAGGATGTCATTGATCTCCATGCGGCCTGAACCGAACACCTCGCCGTTGAGGAACACCGTCGGCACGGCCATGATCCGGCGCGACTCGACCTCGTCCTTGAACAGCCCGCCGTCGATGGCGACGTGGCGGATGCGCGGGTTGAGCACCGCCATCAGGTTCAAGGCCTGCACGACGTCCGGGCAGTTGTGGCAGCTCAGCGACATAACGGTCTCGAAGACGAAGTCGCCCTCGAGTGCGCGAATCTGCTCGACGACGTCGGCGTCGACCTTCGGCGGGTGGCCGCCGGCCTGCAGCAGCGCCAGCACCAGCGAGGTGAACTCGTGGCCCATCGGGACGGCGGCGAAGCGCACGCCCATGTCGAGGCCGGCGCGGCTGATCGAGAACGACGGCCGGCGCGCGTCGCTGCCGTCGTGACGCACCTGGATCCTGTCGCTGAGCGTGGCGATCTCGTCGAGCAGTTGGCGCATCTCGCCCGAGGCGGCGCGGTCGTCGAGCGAGGAGACGATTTCCACCGGCTGCGTGACGCGTTCGAGGGTGGCCTTGAGCTGGTTCTTGAGCGTGGTGTCCAACATGACGGCGGTCCTCGACCTGCTCAGATCTTGCCGACGAGGTCGAGCGACGGCGTCAGCGTGGCCGCGCCTTCCTGCCACTTGGCCGGGCAGACCTGGCCCGGGTGCTTGGCCACGTATTGCGCGGCCTTGACCTTGCGCATCAGCTCCGACGCGTCACGGCCGATGCCGTTGTCGTGGATCTCGCACAGCTTGATCTGGCCTTCGGGGTCGATGACGAAGGTGCCGCGCAAGGCCAGGCCTTCCTCTTCGATCATGACGCCGAAGTTGCGCGTGAGGGTGCCGGTGGGGTCGCCGATCAGCGCGTAGTCGACCTTCTTGATGGCGTCCGAGGTGTCGTGCCAGGCCTTGTGCGCGAAGTGCGTGTCGGTGGAAATGCCGTAGACCTCCACGCCCATGTCCTTGAACGCGGCGTAGTGCTCGGCCAGATCCTCGAGCTCGGTCGGGCAGACGAAGGTGAAGTCGGCCGGGTAGAACATGAAGATGGCCCACTTGCCCTTGAGCGACCGTTCGGTGACTTCGATGAACTTGCCGTTCTTGTAGGCCTGTGCCTTGAAGGGCTTGACTTGGGTGTTGATGAGCGACATGAAGACTCCTTGAGGGTGAGAGAGAGGGGAAACATCGACAACGGACGACAGTATTGCTGCACTGCGCCATTGTGTGGGTAGATTGAAACAATACTCTCGATGCGCAGTGGCTATCGATAGCCCAGCGCAGCAGCCATGCCGCGGCCTGGCCGCGAGGGCCCCAGGTTCGATGGGCGCGAGTCAGCCGCCGCTGCGGCCGTTCAGCAGGGCCTCGATCTGCTCGTCCTTGTGCTGCCACAGCTGTGACAGCCAGCGCTGGAAGGCGTCGCGGAAGGCCGCGTCCTCGGCATAGTCGCCGGCACAGAACTCACGTGGAATGGGCAGTTGCTGCACGCGCACGACGATGCGCGGCGTGCTGCCGCACAGGAATTGCCAGAAGCTCGGTGCGCCGCCCGGGTAGACGATGGTCACGTCGACCAGCGAGTGGAACTTGTCGCCCATCGCATTGAGCGCCAGCGCCAGCGCGCCGGCCTTGGGCTTGAGCAGGTGGCGGTAGGGCGAGCCCTGGGCCTGGTGCTTGGCGCGCGTGAAGCGCGTGCCCTCGGCGAAGTTCATCACACAGGTCGGCACGAGCGCGAACTTCTCGCAGGCACGCATCGTGGTCAGGCGGTCCTGCTGGCGCAGTTCGGGATGGCGGGCGAGCTGGCCCGCCGAGTGCCGCTTCATGAACGGAAAGTCGAGCGCCCACCAGGCCAGCCCGATCACCGGCACGTAGATGAGCTGCTGCTTGAGGAAGAACTTGAGCATCGGGATGCGCCGGTTCAGCACGTGCTGCAGCACGAAGATGTCGGCCCAGGTCCGGTGGTTGCTGTTCACCAGGTACCAGCCGGCGTAGCGCAACCCGGCCACGCCGTCGACGTCCCAGGCCGTGGCCTGGGTCAGGCGCATCCAGCCGCTGTTGCAGGCGATCCACAGCGTGGCGATGGCGTTGAGCAGCGGATCGATGCGCACGCGCACGGCGCGCACCGGCAGCACCAGCTTCACCAGCGAGAACGCAAACAGCAGCGTGCACCAGAACAAGGTGTTCAGCACCAGCAGCAGGAGCGCGATCACGCCCCGCGCGGCCGGTGGCAGAAAGCTCAGCATGGTCGTTTCATCCCTTCGGCGGGGCCCGCCTCACCTGTACACGATAAGCCGCTGCCGCTGCCGGCGCCACCTTGGCACGCAAGCCACCGACTCGTGTCAAGATTGCGCCATGACTGCCACCGTGACGCTGCACCCCGGCCCCGGCGCCGGCTTCGAGGAGCCCTTCGAGATGCTCGAGGCCTGCCACCAGCGCGTGCACCGCATGCTGGATCTGACGCAGCGGCTGGCGGCGCACCTGCGCGAGACCGGCGCCGACGCCAGCGCGCAGCAGGCCGCGCTCGACGTGATGCGCTACTTCGACCTCGCCGCACCCGCGCACCACGAAGACGAGGAACGCCACGTGCTGCCGCGCCTGCGCCAGGACGGCCAGGCGGCGCTGGCCGAGCGGCTGCACGACGAGCACACGCTGATGTCGACGACCTGGGCCGCCGTGCGCGCCGACCTGCAGCGCGTGGCCGATGGCGCCTGGCAGGCTGCCGACCTGGATGCTGCTGCCGCGCGCTGGGAGGCCATGGCGATGCTGTACCGCGCGCACATCGAGGCCGAAGAAGGCGCGGCCTATCCTGCGGTGCGCAACGCGGTCGACGCCGCGACGCGGCGTGAGATGGGCGACGAGATGGCGCGCCGCCGGGGCCTGCCGGGCTTGGGCTGACGCCGGCGCAACGGGCCGAGGCCGCAAGCCCGACAGGTGCCGATCGACAGGGAGACCACATCAGGTTCGGTTTGCCCTCCCGGTGAGCGCACCGTGCGCGCGCACATCGGCGCCGGCTTCAATGCGCTCTCGATGGCCGAGCGATTGCACGAAGGCGGAAATGTCGAGCGTGCCGATTGATTCATTGAATTGGCCCTGCAATGCCCCTGCGTGTTTGTCAAGGAAACGAATTCACGCCAATGCTTTACCTGCACTTTACTTGGTGAAGATCGGAATCGGTCAACGGTGGACCGGGGTCGGCGTTGACTGGTCTGGCAGGTCCACTTCCACGAAGGAGAGTCTCGTGAGTCCAGTTCGTCGCATTGCGAAAGTTGGCACGCTCATTGTTCTTGGCGTTGCCGCAAGCGGCTGCGTCGTGTTGCCTTTCGGTGCCGGCCACGGTCGACACAGCCGGGGTGAGCGCTATTACGCCCCCACCGAGAGTCAGCCGGTCGTGATCGTCACGCCGCGGGACAGATCGAGCCGAGGCGGCCGATAGTCGTTTTCTACGGTCTGGCATTCGAGTCAGGCAGATTGCAACGGCGAGATGCCCCAGGAGGCGCGGCGCGCTGCCGGCTCTCGTGCGTCGTGTGCCACGGCGCGATGCGTCGCCGCTTGAATCGGCCGCAGCACCGCGGGCCATGGTGGACGATCCCGGCAGGCCGGTTTATCGTCGCGCCATGGACACCACCGTCGTCGACTTCTGGTTCGACTTCTCGTCGCCGTACTCCTACATCGCCAACGAGTGGGTCGACGCGCTGGCGGCGCGCCACGGCCGCACGGTGCGCCGCCATGCCATCCTGCTGGGCGCCACCTTCCAGGCCGCCGAGCTCAGGAGCCCGGTGTCGCACCCGCTCAAACGCGAATACTCGATCGCCGACTTCGCGCGTTCGGCACGCTTCGAAGGCCTGCCTTACCGCTTGCCGGACACCTTTCCGATCCCGACGCAGAACGCGGCGCGTGTGTTCTGGTGGTTGCACGACACCGTGTCGCCGGCGGCCGCCGCCGACTGGTCTCGCGCCGCCTTTCGCGCCTACTTCACACGCGGCGTCCCGCTCCACGATGCGGCGGCGCTGAAAGCGCTGGCGGCGGCCAGCGGACTGGACGCCGAGGCCGCCGAAGCGGCCTGGAACGACAGCACCTGGAAGCTGCGGCTGAAGGCCGAGAACGACGCCGCCATCGCCGCCGGCATCTTCGGCGCGCCCTTCTTCAAGGTCGACGGCGAGCCCTTCTGGGGCAACGACCGCAAGCCGCAGATCGAGCGCTGGCTGGCCAGCGGGCGGTTCTAGTAGTCCGTTTCACCAAAGGCATTACGAAATGAAACCGATGGATTTGTTCGCCAGGCTAGGCGCAGACCCGCAGCCGCACTGGCAGTGCGGCAAGGGGCTGCAACGACGCATGGCGGAAAAAGACGCGGTTTCATGTA
>JACZKT010000647.1 GCA_014859905.1 Rubrivivax sp. | reverse complement strand
GGCTCAGGCTGCGCACGTCGAGCTGCTCGCGCAGGCCGCCATAGGCCGCCGGCACGCACACGCGCAGCAGCCCGGCGCGGCCCAGCTCGGCGACCAGCCGGCGTACGCGGGCGTAGACCGCGTCGAGGTCGTCCTCGGCGTGCTCGAGCAGGGGCGGCAGGTGGTCCGCCGTCCATTGCTCCAGCTCGCGCGCCAGGGCGCGGTGGCCGTCGTCGAAGAACGGCCAGGCCAGATCGCCGGGGGAAATCATGACTGCCCCCAGGCTCGCTGCGCTCGCTGCCCCCCAAGGGAGCGCGAGCGCCTTCGGAACGGCCGTGCGGCGCTCATCAATTGCCCTCGAAGACCGGCTTCTGCTTCGCGGCGAAGGCGTGGTAGGCGCGCTCGAAATCGTTGGTCTGCATGCAGATGGCCTGCGCCTGCGCCTCGGCCTCGATGCATTCACCCAGGCCCGAACTCCATTCCTGCCACAACATCGTCTTGGTCATCGCATGGCCGAAGGTCGGGCCGTCGGCCAGGCTCTGCGCCAGCGCCGTGGCCTCGGTCAGCAGCAGGTCGGGATCGACGAGCCGGTTGTAGAAACCGAAGCGTTCGGCCTCCTCACCGCCGACGACGCGCCCGGTGAAGAGCAGGTCGGCCGCGCGCGACAGCCCGATCAGCCGCGGCAGCAGCGTGCACGCGCCCATGTCGGCACCGGCGAGGCCGACGCGCACGAACAGGAAGGCCAGCTTGCTGCGCGCCGTGGCCAGCCGCATGTCCGAGCCGCAGGCGATCATCGCGCCGGCGCCGGTGCACACGCCGTCGATGGCGGCGATGATGGGCTGCGGGCAGGCGCGCATGGCCTTGACCATGTCGCCGGTCATGCGCGTGAACTCGAGCAGCTCGGGCATGTCCATCCTGACCAGCGGGCCGATGATCTCGTGCACGTCGCCGCCCGAGCAGAAGTTGCCGCCCTCGCCGGTGAAGACGATGGCCTTGATGTCGGTGGCGTAGACCATCTCGCGGAACAGGTCGCGCAACTCACCGTAGGAGTCGAAGGTCAGCGGGTTCTTGCGATCGGGGCGGTTGAGCCGGATGGTGGCGACCTTGCCTGCCGCCGAGTAGCCGAAATGGGTGGCCTGGTAGCCGGCGAGTTGGACTCGTTTCATCGAGGCGCTCCTTGGGGGTGGTTGAATGGCTTGCAGGGTCGCGGCGTGTGTGCGGCGGCCAGCGACCAAGGCGCGGCACCGTAAAATTCGGCTCGTTTCTTCAAAGGCCGGCCATGAGCAAGACGACAACGATGAACGTCGAGATCCGCTTCGGCGACTGCGACCCGGCGGGCATCGTGTTCTTTCCACGCTACCACCGCTGGATGGATGCGTCGTCGCTGCATTTCTTCATGACCTGCGGCGTGCCGCCGTGGCATGTGCTCGAGCACACCAACGGCATCATCGGCACGCCGCTGCTGGAGCACCACGCGCGTTTCGTCAAGAGCGCCACCTACGGCGAGCGGATCACGATCAGCACCTGCGTCGAGGAGTGGCGCGCCAAGGTCTTCATCCAGAAGCACACCGTCACGCGCGGCGACGAGCTGATCTGCGAGAGCACCGAGACGCGTGTCTTCTGCGTGCGTGATGCCCAGGATCGGCGGCGCATCCATGCCATCCCGGTGCCCGAGGACATCCGCCGCCTGTGCGAGTAGCGCGGGCCGCATCGCAGCTCAATCCGACGGCGGCTGCTGCGGGTCGTCGCGCCACGGCGTCGACGGCCGCGGCGTGCGGGCCAGCCAGTCGTCCAGCGCCTGCACGTGCTCGGTCTCCTCGGCCGCGAATTCGGCCGCCAACCGGTGTACCTCGGGATCGGAGGACTGCTGGCCGACCGTGCTGTAGTAGTCCAGCGCCCGCGCCTCGTTTTCGCGTGCGTAGCACAGCGCGCTGTAGGCATCGAGCGTGTAGTCGAAGGCCTCCTCGCCGCCGGCTTCGGGCGGGTGGGTCCAGCGGTACTGCCACGAGCGCAGCACGGGCAGCGCCACGCCGCGGGCGCGCTCGACGATCGAGTCGTGGTGCAGGCGCGAAAAGCGCACCATGTCGCGGAACAGCGCCGACACCTCGTCGTTGCGGTGCGCTTCCATCATGTCGGCCAGTTCGAGATAGCGTTCGGCAGCCTCGTGCTCGAGCGCGATCGCATGGGCCAGGAATTCGGGCAGGGTGTAGTCCATGGTGCGGGCTCCGGAGTCTGTCGTCTCAGCCGGCCATCGTCAGCCCGCCGCTGACGCTGAGCACCTGGCCGGTGATGTAGGCGGCGCGGCCGCTGGCGAAGAACAGCACCGCCTCGGCCACCTCCTCGGGCTTGCCCAGGCGGCGAAACGGTATCGCCTTGATCAGCGCTTCCTTGACCTTGTCGGGCACCGCCGCCATCAGCGGCGTGTCGGTTGGGCCGGGGCAGACGCAGTTGACGTTGATCTGGTAGCGCGCCGTCTCGCGTGCCAGCGACTTGGTGAACGCGATCAGGCCGCCCTTGGCGCCGGCGTAGACGGTCTCGCCCAGGCTGCCCACGCGCCCGGCGTCGCTGGCGATGTTGACGATGGCACCGCTGGCGCGCTCGATCATCGCCGGCAGCAGGGCCTGGGTCAGCTGCATCGGGCCGACGAAATTGAGCGCGACGAGCTTGCTCCAGAACTCCGGCGTGCCGTCGACGAAGGGTGCGGTGCGGCCCCAGCCGGCGGCGTTGACGAGCACATCGACGGCACCGAACTGCGCCTGCGCCACCGCTGCGAAAGCCCTGATCGACGCCGGGTCGGTCATGTCGACGGGCATGAAGGTGGCCCGCTGGCCCTGCTCGCGGATGGCGGTGGCGGTGGCCTCGCCGCCGGCCGGGTCGATGTCGGCGACGATCACGTGGGCACCCTCGCGGGCCAGTGCCTGTGCCGTCGCGCGGCCGATGCCGGAGCCGGCACCGGTGACCACCGCGGTCTTGTCCTTGAACTCCATGGCGTGTCCTTTCTGGGGGTCAATGCGCGCGCCGGGCCAGGAATTCTGCGACCTTGCCTCGCGTTTCGGGGTGATCGTAAAGGCGGCGCGTTTCGCTGATCTCGGCCGCGTAGCCGTCGCTGGCGGCGTCGGTGGCGGCGGCGATGCAGCGTTTGTTGGCAGCCAGCGCCGCCTTGGGCATCTCGGCCAGGTGCGCCGCCAACTGGCGCGCGAACGCAGCCAGCTCGGACCCGGGCCGGGCC
>JACZKT010000646.1 GCA_014859905.1 Rubrivivax sp. | reverse complement strand
CTGGCTGTCGCGCATCCACGCCGCCGCCAGCAGCGGCAACTACCAGGGCACCATGGTCTTCAGTGCCGGCGGCACCTTGTCGAGTTCGCGGGTCTGGCACTACTGCGTCGGCGACCAGACCTACGAGAGGCTGGAGATGCTGGACGGGCGCCAGCAGCGCATCGTGCGCCACAACGACGCCGTGCACACGCTGTGGCCGCAGAAGCGGCTGGCCGTGGTCGAGAAGCGCGAGACCCTGGCGGCGTGGTCCACGACACCGCAGACGGTGGATCCGAAGGCGCTGGACCAGTACGAACTGCGCCCCGACGGCAGCGCCCGCGTGGCCGGGCGTGAAGCGACGGTGTTCATGCTCGAACCGCGCGACACGCTGCGTTATGCACAACGCCTGTGGGCCGACCAGGCCAGCGGGCTGATGCTGCGCGCCGATGTCATCGGCCCCGGTGCCGACCGCCCGGTGCTCGAGTCGACCGCATTTTCGGAGATCCAGATCGGCGTCAAGCCACAGCC
Source organism: Rubrivivax sp. (assembly GCA_014859905.1). GTDB lineage: Bacteria > Pseudomonadota > Gammaproteobacteria > Burkholderiales > Burkholderiaceae_C > Rubrivivax. Next base: position 6,410 of record JACZKT010000646.1, on the reverse strand, counting down.
CGAAGCGGTGCTGCAGGCCATCCGCAACATCGACGATTACCGCGTCGTGCGGCCGCAGCAGAAGCGCACCACGCTCGAGGCCGAGGGCTGGACGCTGGCGCGGCCGGTGGCTGGGTTCAGCCTCGCGGGCTGCCTGCAGCGCGGCATGGAAAACGCCGGCGAGAGCGAGCCCGTGCTGCAGGCCGTCTTCACCGACGGGCTGACGCATGTCTCGGTCTTCCTCGAGTCCTACAAGCCGCAACGTCACCGCACCGAGATGCAGGCCCGGCAGGGCGCCACCGCCACCGTGATGCTGCGCCGCGGCGAGCACTGGGTGACCGCGGTGGGCGACGTGCCGCCGGCCACGCTCGAGCTGTTCGCCGAGGCCATCGAAAGACGGCGTTAAGTAGTCGCGTGCTGCTGCGCCCCCGCCGGGTTTTCACTGGCGTCGGTTTCCATTGCTGTTTCTTCTTCGAGTCGATCGCATGCCACACATCAACACTTCCCCCGCTCCTGATCGGGCCCGCCGCCTGTCCTTGGCGCTGGGCGGCCTCGTGCTCGCTGCCGCTGCGCTGTGGCCACAGTACGGCACGGCGCAGACCGTGCAGTTGCCCGACTTCACCGAACTCGTCGAACGCGTCTCGCCGTCGGTGGTCAACATCCGCACCACCGAGCGGCGCGCCAGCACCGGCTCGCCGCATGAAATCGACCCCAACATCGAGGAGTTCTTCCGCCGCTTCGGCATTCCCTTGCCCAACCGTCCCGACCCGCGCCGCGGCCCGCGCGGCGACGACGACGAGCCGCGGCAACGTGGCGTGGGCTCGGGCTTCATCCTCAGCGCCGACGGTTTCGTCATGACCAACGCGCACGTCGTCGAAGGTGCCGAGGAAGTCATCGTCACACTCACCGACAAGCGCGAACTCAAGGCCCGCATCATCGGTGCCGACAAGCGTACCGACGTCGCGGTGGTCAAGGTCGACGCCAGCGGCCTGCCCTTCGTCAAGATCGGCGACGTCAACCGCCTCAAGGTCGGCGAATGGGTGCTGGCCATCGGCTCGCCCTTCGGGCTGGAGAACACCGTCACCGCCGGCATCGTGAGCGCCAAGCAGCGCGACACCGGCGACTACCTGCCCTTCATCCAGACCGACGTCGCCATCAACCCCGGCAACTCGGGCGGCCCGCTGCTCAACCTGCGCGGCGAAGTGGTGGGCATCAACTCGCAGATCTACAGCCGCTCGGGCGGCTTCATGGGCATCAGCTTCGCGATCCCCATCGACGAGGCGCAGCGCGTGGCCGACCAGTTGCGCGCCACCGGGCGCGTGGTCCGCGGTCGCATCGGGGTGACGATTGCGCCGGTGACCAAGGAAGTGGCCGAGTCCATCGGCCTGGGTGCGCCGCGCGGCGCGCTGGTGCAGAACGTCGAGAAGGACGGCCCGGCAGACAAGGCCGGCGTCGAGGCCGGCGACATCATCACCAAGGTCGACGGCAAGGCGGTCGACAGGTCGGGCGACCTGCCGCGCATCGTGGGCAGCACCAAGCCGGGCTCCAGGGCCGCGCTGCAGGTCTTCCGCCGTGGCAGCACCAGGGAACTGAGCGTCACGGTGGCCGAGTTCGAAGCCGAGCAGCGGCCGCAACGCCGCGCCGGTGCGCAGCCCGGGCAGGCGCCACAGCCGACCAGGAGCATGCTGGGCATCGCGGCGTCCGACCTGAGCGACGCGCAGAAGCGCGAGTTGCGTGTGCGTGGCGGCGTGCGCGTCGAGGCCGCCGAGGGCGCCGCAGCGCGCGCCGGTTTGCGCGAAGGCGACGTCATCCTGGCCCTGGGCAACACCGAGATTGCCGACAGCAAGCAGTTCGCGACCGTGGCTGCGGAACTGGAAAAGGCGGGCAAGAACGTCAGTGTGCTGGTGCGCCGCGGCGATGGCGCGACCTGGCTCGTGATCCGGCCCAACCGCTAGACCGCCAGGCACCCTCGCGGCGGCAGTGCGGACCGGCGGACAAGTTGACCTTGGCGCCGGGTCTTTTCACATCATGGGAGCATGGACGGGATGACTGCCCGCCGCTGCCGAGTCGCAAACGGCTCGCAAGTTAGTCACCGTTCACTTCAATTCGACCGCAACGTCGATTACCGGTTGTGCCGTCTAGAATAGCGTGTTCTGGCGGCGGTTTTACCTCTTCCAAGTGCCCCAAGCCATTGCCGAAGCGTTCACGTCATGAGCAAGACAAGCTTGTGGACAATCTGTGGATATTTTTTTCCTGTTGGAGCACGGCAACGGCCGGAAATCAAGCAAATACGCGGCTTCCGGGGTGGTGCATTTGGCTACAATGAAGACCCAACAAGCAGTTGCCAAACGTTCTGTTGGAAGGCGCGTCACCCCATTTGACGCGCCTTTTTTTTAGTCTCTTGCGCCGCTCGTGGTGGTGCCCGCCGGGCGCTCGTTTGGCCCGACACACCTTGGCCTCCCTCCATCGCGCGCAGGGCTCGACCGCGGTGCAGCCGCGATGCAATCACGTTCGATGAATCACATCCGCAACTTTTCCATCATTGCCCACATCGACCACGGCAAGAGCACACTGGCCGACCGCATCATCCAGCGCTGCGGTGGCCTTTCGGACCGCGAGATGGAAGCGCAGGTGCTCGACTCGATGGACATCGAACGCGAGCGCGGCATCACCATCAAGGCGCAGACCGCGGCGCTGACCTACCTCGCGCGCAACGGTGAGACCTACCAGCTCAACCTCATCGACACGCCGGGGCATGTCGACTTCTCCTATGAAGTGAGCCGTTCGCTGTCGGCCTGCGAAGGTGCGCTGCTGGTGGTCGACGCTTCGCAAGGTGTGGAGGCGCAGACGGTGGCCAACTGCTACACCGCGCTGGATCTCGGCGTGGAAGTGGTGCCGGTGCTGAACAAGATGGACCTGCCGCAGGCCGACCCCGAGCGCGCCAAGCAGGAGATCGAGGATGTGATCGGCATCGACGCCGACGACGCCATCCCCTGTTCGGCCAAGACCGGCATGGGGCTGGACGACATCATCGAAGCGGTGATCCACCGCATGCCGGCGCCGCGCGGCAACCCCAACGGCCCGCCGCGCGCGATGATCGTCGACAGCTGGTTCGACACCTACGTCGGTGTCGTGATGCTGGTGCGCGTCGTCGATGGTTCGTTCGGCAAGGGCGAGCGCATCCGCATGATGGCCACCAACACCGTCTACGGCATCGAGGCTATGGGCGTCTTCACGCCCAAGAGCGTGCCGCGCGACGTGCTCAAGGCCGGCGAGGTGGGCTTCGTCATCTGCGGCATCAAGGAGCTGCACGCAGCCAAGGTCGGCGACACGCTGACGCTGGAAAAGAAGCTGCCCAACAACGCCGGCCCGGCGACCGAGGCGCTGCCCGGCTTCAAGGAGATCCAGCCGCAGGTCTTTGCCGGCCTCTACCCCACCGAGGCCAGCGAATACGACCAGCTGCGCGACGCGCTCGACAAGCTCAAGCTCAACGACAGCTCGCTGCGCTTCGAGCCCGAGGTCAGCCAGGCGCTGGGTTTCGGCTTCCGCTGCGGCTTCCTCGGCCTGCTGCACATGGAGATCGTGCAGGAGCGGCTGGAGCGCGAGTTCGACCAGGACCTCATCACCACCGCGCCCAGCGTCGTCTACCAGGTCGAACTGAACGACGGCACCGTGCTCGAGGTCGAGAACCCGAGCAAGATGCCCGACCCGGGGCGCATCAAGGAGATCCGCGAGCCCATCGTCACCGTGCACCTGTACATGCCGCAGGAATACGTCGGCCCGGTGATGACGCTGGCCAACAGCAAGCGCGGCCTGCAGCTCAACATGGCCTACCACGGCCGCCAGGTGATGCTCAGCTACGAGATCCCGCTGGCCGAGATCGTGCTGGACTTCTTCGACAAGTTGAAGAGCGTCTCGCGCGGCTACGCCAGCATGGACTACGAGTTCAAGGAGTACCGTGCGGCCGACGTGGTGAAGGTCGACATGCTGCTCAACGGCGACCGCATCGACGCGCTGTCGGTCATCGTGCACCGCAGCCAGAGCCAGTACCGCGGCCGCCAGGTGGCGGCCAAGATGCGCGAGATCATCCCGCGCCAGATGTACGACGTGGCGATCCAGGCCGCCATCGGCGCCAACATCATTTCGCGCGAGAACATCAAGGCGCTGCGCAAGAACGTGCTGGCAAAATGCTACGGTGGTGACATCACGCGCAAGAAGAAGCTGCTCGAAAAGCAGAAGGCCGGCAAGAAGCGCATGAAGCAGATCGGCTCCGTCGAGGTGCCTCAAGAAGCCTTCCTGGCCATCCTCCAAGTGGACGACTGAGAACACCCCATGAGTGCAATGACCGGCGTCCTCTATGGCGCCCTGATCGTCTACCTCGGCGGCTGGTTCCTCGGCTACTGGACGGGCAACTTCTCGCTGCTGCTGTTCGTGCTGACGGTGGTGACGCTGGCCTACTGGCTGGCCGAGCGCCTGCGCTTCGCCCCCGCGCGCGCGGCCGCCGCGGCGGCGCTGGCGCAGCAGGACACAGCGCGGCGTGGCGAGCTGGCCCGCATGGGCATCGAGAAGGTCGACGGCGACCTCGCCCAGGCGCAGCACAAGCTGCTCATGCAACCCTGGTGGCTGGACTGGACGGCGGGCCTGTTCCCGGTGATCCTGGTCGTCTTCCTGCTGCGCTCCTTTCTCTTCGAGCCGTTCAAGATCCCGTCGGGTTCGATGGTGCCCACGCTGGCGGTGGGCGACCTCATCCTGGTCAGCAAGTTCCACTACGGCGTGCGGCTGCCGGTGATCAACAAGAAGATCATCGACAACAACGACGTCCAGCGCGGCGACGTGATGGTCTTCCGCTACCCGGTGGACCCGCGGCTGGACTACATCAAGCGCGTCGTCGGCCTGCCTGGCGACGAGGTGTCGTACCTGAATCAGAAGCTCAGCATCAACGGCCAGCCGGTGCCCACCGTGGCGCAGGGCGAGCACTACGACGACGACAGCCTCAGCTACGCGCCGCTGTTCACCGAAAAGCTCGGCAACGTCGAACACCAGATCCGCGTCGAACCCCGCCGCTCGGCCTACTACGGAGGCGACCCCAAGCACTTCCCGATGGCCGAGAATTGCCGTTACTCGCCCGAGGGCGTGACGTGCAAGGTACCGCCCGGCCACTACTTCATGATGGGCGACAACCGCGACAATTCGCAGGATTCCCGTTTCTGGGGATTTGTGCCGGACGAGAACATCGTCGGCAAGGCATTCTTCGTGTGGATGAACTTCGGCAACCTGGGGCGCATCGGCTCCTTCCATTGAAGCCGCCGGGCCCCGGCAGGAGACTGCAGCGATGACCTCAGTGAATGAACAAGTGTCCAGTCTGCGCGCGGGGCGCCGGGCGTCGCCTGGGCGTCAGCGTGGCATCACCCTGTTCGGTCTGCTGTTCTGGGGCATCCTGATCGCCTTCCTGGGCTACCTGCTGGTACGCGCGCTGCCCACCGTCAACGAGTACATGACGATCCAGCGTACGGTGGAAAAGATCGCGCAGTCGCAGCCGGCCACCGTGGCCGCAGCCCGCCAGGCCTTCGACAAGCAGAAGGATCTCGAGTATTCGATCTCGTCGATCTCTGGCAAGGACCTGGTCATCACCAAGGAAGACGACAAGGTCGTGATCGGTTTCGCCTACCAGACGGAAATCCCGGTCATGGGCCCTGTGTACATCCTCCTCAAGTACGAGGGACGCTCGAGGTAATGGTCAGCACCGACACCAGGCTGGGATGATGGACGGTCCGGCACTGCAGGCGCTGCAACAACGCATCGGTCACCGCTTCGCGCAGCCGCAATTGCTGCAACGCGCACTCACCCACCGCAGCTGGAGTGCCGAGCACAACGAGCGGCTCGAGTTTCTCGGCGACGCGGTGCTCAGCCTGGCGATTTCGAGCCTGCTCTTCGACCGCTTCTCGGGCAGCGACGAAGGCGACCTGACGCGCGTGCGCGCCCACCTGGTGCGCGAAGACAGCCTGCACCGTGCGGCGCTGGCGCTCGGCCTGCCGGAGGTGCTGCGCCTGTCCGAAGGCGAAGCGCGCGGCGGCGGGGCGCAGCGGCCGTCGATGCTGGCCGACGCGGTGGAGGCCATCATCGGCGCCGTCTTCGTCGATGGCGGCTATGCGCCGGCGCAGGCGGTGGTGCAGCGCCTGTTCGGCGAGGTCATCCAGGCCACCGAAGCCGACAGCTGGACCAAGGACGCCAAGACCGAATTGCAGGAATGGCTGCAGGGGCGTCGCATCGCGGTGCCGACCTACCGCATCGCGGCCACGCGGGGCCAGGCGCATGCGCAGACCTTCGAGGTCGAGTGCGCGGTGCCGGCGCTGGGCCTGGTCGAGCGCGGCGAGGGCCGCTCGCGCCGCATCGCCGAACAGGAAGCAGCACGCCGCATGCTCGACATGCTC
>JACZKT010000645.1 GCA_014859905.1 Rubrivivax sp. | reverse complement strand
ACCAGCACGTGGCCGCCGGCGCCCGGCACGCGGCTGGGCCTGCCCGACGTCACGCTGTTCGACGGCCGCACCGTCACCCAGGCCGACGCCGACGGCCACGTGCTGGTGCTGTACTGGTGGGCCAGCTGGTGCCCCTTCTGCGCGCTGCAAAGCCCGCTGATGGAAAAGCTATGGCTCGCCCAGCGCGGCCGCGGCCTGCGTTTCCTGGGCCTGTCGATCGACCGCAAGGCCGAAGACGCCACCGGCTACCTGGCCAGGCACGGCTACAGCTTCCCTTCCGGGCTGGTCACGCCGGCCATCGCGCGGGCGCTGCCCAAGCCCAAGGGCCTGCCCGTGACGGTGGTGCGCGGGCGTGACGGCCGCGTGCTGATGGGCGAGGCCGGGCAGCTCTTTCCCGAAGACGTGGAGCAGATCGCACGCTTCGTCTGAGCCTGGCAACGATGCGGCAGCGCCGCAGCCCACGTGCCGCACCCACCCCCGGTTTGATCTGAGTCAAGCCGGCTGCATCGGCGGCCTGCATCCATTTGCGATCGTCTTCGTCTCCATGGGCGGAGAACCCGCAAGTGTCCCTGTCACCCGTCTCGGTGCGCACGCGCCGACGCTCACAGCAATCCCCGCAAGTCCTCGGGTATGTGGCTGGCCTGGCTTCGTGGCTGCCGTACCTCGATGAGTGCCTGATTCCATCGATCCGGCGCGGTAGCGCCGATGGTGCAGTTCGCATGCCTGATCAGGATCGTCAGCTGACGCCGACCTGCCCAACCCATCCCTCGTCAGTCTTTTCCACGTCAACCTGAGGAAAGTCGAATGAAACACGTCACGTTCTCGTTGCTGCCGGTCGTACTGGCCCTGACGCTCGCCCACGGAGTTGCGTACGCGCAAAGCGAACCGACCATCGCGCTGCCGCCCGCGGAAGTCATCCTGAAAGCCGCCGCCGACATGGGTGTGGAGGCCGTCGATGCCGCCCATGTGCTGTCGAAGATGCCCGAACTGCTCGCCCGTTCGGGCAAGGTCTTCGTCATCGATGCCCGCCCCTCGCGCAACTACGACGACGGGCACATCCCGACCGCCTACAACATGTACGACGCGAAATTCGAGCGCCTGTACCCCGATTTCGAGAAGCTGAATGTCGCCAAGGACGCCGAGATCTTCGTCGGCATCGGCCGGCCCTGCCCGATGAGCCTGAACGACATCAAGCAGCTCAAGGCCAAGGGTTATACGAACCTGAAGGCCTTCGTGAAGGGACCGGTGTTCTTCGAGAAGCACTATTTCGAGGTCACCGCCAAGGGCGCCAAGAAGAGCGTCGGCAACGGCGCCGCCGTCATCAACCTCGCTGAGGATCCGGACCTCGTCAAGTTCACGGCGGCCAAGGTCGCGAAGGACAAGCCCGTCATCGTCGCCGGTGACAAGGCGAATGCGGCGATCAACTATGCGGCCGCGGCCAAGGTGCGCGGCGCCGGATACGGCAAGACCGCGGTCTTCAACGGCGATTTCGCCGACATGCAATGACGAGGAGAGAACAAATGAAAAGCTTCATGCTGACGTCGCTGGCCGTCGTCTTCCTGTCCCTCGGCGCCGGCTGCGCCCAGCAGGCCGTGGCCCCCGCCGCAACCGCCGCCAAGCCAGCGGCCCACGCCGTGAGCGCGCTCGAGATGGCCAAGGACGAAGGCGTCATCGACAAGGCCTTCTTCAGGCAGGCCGTTGCCGACAAGGCCGCCAATGTGCACCTGATCGACGTCAGGACGGACTTCGAGTTCGCGGCCGGCAACTTCCCCGGCTCGAAGCACGTTTCCATCAACGAGATCTATTCCGCAGGCTGCCCGGCCACCATCGCCAAGCTGCCCAAGGACGGATTCGTGGTCTTCGTCTGCGCCACCGGCGCCAGGGCCGGCGAGATGTATTTCGGCCTCAAGGACGACTGCAAGATCGACATGAAACGCTTCGCCTTCCTGGACGCGGAGGTCGCATTCGGGCCCGGCGGGCCGGTCGTCAAGTAGTTCAGGCGGTCGCTGCCCTGGCGGGCATTCACTTCGAGAGGATTCATTGATGCGTACCCTGACAAAGTTTGCTGCCAGAGCGGCGCTGGCACTTTCCGTCCTGACGCTGACACCGGTGGCCTGGGCCGCCGACGTCAAGATGATTGCCAAGGTCGCCGCCGTCACGGTGGCGGCCGACGGCGGATCGGCCGTCGTGACCCTGATCAACGCCAAGGACGGCGCCGAGGTCAAGGTGACGGTGAGTGACAAGACGACGCTGGACAAGTTGGCGAGCAAGGGCATCGCCCCGGGCGACCAGGTGCGCGTGAGCTACGACAACGCCGGCGCCAGGAACATGAGCAAGACGCTCAAGAAGGCCGAGGGCTGCTGACCGGCCGGGCCTGGCCCAGGACCGGCACGGGCCCGGTCCTGGCGTCGCAGGGCCGTCGCATGCCGAGCGAGTCACGGGCGCTACCATGCGCCCGAGCTTCATTCATGACCACAGACCCGGCACCGCCCAAACTGCGACGCAGCCGCCGGCAAGGGCGCAAGGATCTGCTGCGCGCGCTGTTGCTGGCGCCGCTGCTGTGGCCACTGGGCGCGATGCTCGAACGCCTGCGTGAACAGCGCCGGCCGGCGCCCCTGGCCCTGCCGGCCGAATTGCCGCAGGGCCTGAGCGTATCCGGCAGCGCCATCGTGCACCGCGGCGCCGACGGCGCGGTGCAGGCCTGGTCCGCAC
>JACZKT010000644.1 GCA_014859905.1 Rubrivivax sp. | reverse complement strand
GGCCCGGCCGGCCCCCCAGGCCCGGCCGGCCCGGCAGGACCAGGAGCAGGTGCCGCCACGGCATCACCGACGGGCGACCTCGGCGGCGCCATCACCGGCGTCAGCATCGACTCGACCAGCGGCATCGCGACCGTGACCTTCTCGGTCAGGAACGCGGCCGGGTTGCCGGTCACAGGCGCCACGAACTTCGAGTTCACCGCTGCCAAGCTGATCCCGGCGACGAACTCGACGCCTGCCCACTGGCAGAGCTATCTCAACCGGTCCGTGCTGGCCACGGGTGGCGCCAGGGTGTTGCGCGCCGTGGGCGAGCGGCGGGTCGCGGAGGAAGTCGAGCCTGGGCTGTATCGCTACTCGTTCTGCACCAGCTTGACCACTGCCGCAAGCTTCAAGTACTACGGCAGCGGCACCGAGCCGGCCGGCGCCTGCAACACCGCGGCGGTCGGCCGCAGTGGCGTGCTCAACTCGGCCGCCGCGGCGCCGATCCTGGCAGGTCTCGATCTGGCCTATGCACCGAACGCCGTGCACCGCATCGGCATCGCGGCCCGTGGCGGCCCGCGCTACAACGCGGTGATCGACTTCGTGCCGGCGCAGCTGCCGACGCTGCTTGCGGTGAAGACCAATCAGTTCGTGACCAACGAGTCCTGCGGCGCCTGCCATGCGGCCGACTCGGCGAGCCGCGGCAAGCTCGAGTTCACAGGGTTCCACGGCAACACGCGCTACGACGTGGCCCTGTGCTCCACCTGCCACAACCCGTCCACCTACGACTCGAACGCCTCGACGGACACGGCGTGGACGTCGATCGATCTGAAGACCATGGTGCACAAGCTGCATGCGTCGGCCACGGGCTACTCGGTGGCGGGCAGGGACTACACGCACGTCACCTATCCGCAGAACGCGCCGTTCGGCGGCGTCGGGGGCATCGGTGCATTCGCCGCAGTGCCCGGCGTCGTCAACTGCCGCACCTGCCACGACAACCAGAGCGCCAAGATCACCCAGCCGGCGGACCGGCCGGCAGTCGACAAGACGGCCTGGATGAACAACATCAGCCAGCAGGCCTGCGGCACTTGCCATGACGGCACGGTGGCGACCGCGGTGAACTTCAGCAACCACTTCGGCAACCAGCCGGGCAACACGCAGTGTGTGCTGTGCCATGCGCCGGATCGTTCGGTGCCGGTGAACATGGCCCACGCAACGCCCTACTCCACGCCGAACAATCCGGAACTGGTGGCGGGCGCGAAGAAGGTCGAGTACCAGATCGCCTCGGTGGCGGTGAATGCCGCGAGCCAGCCGACGGTGAAGTTCCGCGTGTTGGTGGACGGCGCGCCGCTCGACCTCAAGACACTGCCGGCGGGCGGCATCGCGATCGGCGCGGCGAACATGAAGCTGGCCTGGAGCGCGCCGATGGCGGCGCCGGTGAGTTCGGCCAACGGCCCGGCGATGGCCGCGCCACTGGACTGGAACAACTTCGGGTCGACGGGCAGCCGCACCTACTGGAACAACGATGTCACGATGAACCTGCGCGCCTACGACCAGCCGGCGGGCCCCAACCTGTCCACGACGGGTCTGATCGCCTCGCTGACCGGACCGGATGCCGAGGGTTACTTCACCACGGTGGCAGGCATCAACCCGGCAGCGCCGCTGGCCTTCCCGGCCAACGCGGTGCTCAAGGCGGTGGCGATGGAAAGCTATCTGTCGATCAACGGCATGAACATCAGTGGCCGCGCCGCGCTCAAGGGTGTGGATGGCGCGACGAACACGCTGCGCCGTTCGATCGTCGACATCGACAGCTGCAACACCTGCCATGAGCGGGTTGGCTTCCACAGCAACGCCGGTCGCATGGACAACCCCGAGTACTGCGCCACCTGCCACAACGCCGAAGTGTCGAGCAGCAACATCTTCGCGGGCATGGCCGACTACTCCGGCAAGACCAAGACCTACTCGCAGAAGCCCAACAACTTCAAGGAAATGGTGCACTCGATCCACGCTGCAGGCATCCGTTCGACGCCGTTCAACTTCATCCGGGGCAACCCGAATGCGACCGGCGGCAATGGCCCGATGGTGTTCGATGAAATCGGCTACCCGGGGCGCATCGCCGACTGCGCGGCCTGCCACAAGCCGGGCACCTATGCGATCCCGAACAACGACAACTACGCGTGGACGGTGGTGAATGCCCAGCCGGCGCTCGGTGCGACGCAGCCGGAGTTCAACCCGCTGCTGTCGGTCCGCCAGGGTCCGGCCACGGGCAGTTGCGGCTCCTGCCACGACAGCTCGGCTGCCAGGGCGCACTTCGCGATCAATACCGCGTCGGAAATCGGCGCCGAGGGTTGCGCCGTTTGCCACGGACCGGGCAAGGCGAACGATCCCGCGCTGGCGCACAAGCGCTGATCCACGCTGGACAGTCGTTTCGAGCGGGCCGGGGGAGCGTTGCTTCCCCGGCCCTTTTCCTGGTGCGTGAAGAACGCGTGCAGCCGGCCCGTCGCCCGCAAGCGATGTGAATGCACGCCGCTCGGGGGCCGGGCGGCCGCCTGCGCACCCGGCAGCGACAATGCCGACATGTCAGACGAGAGCCAGATCCTGGTCCCGCCGTCCTTCGTTGTGCTCTACCTGGCGCCGGGCAAGACCCGGCCCAGCGCGCCGCGGGCCGAGATCGCCGCCCGCCACGAGTTCTGCGAGGATCTGGCCACCATGCTGACCGAGCACGCGGCCACCAGACGGTGGGAGCTCGGCATCACCGAGGCCGACGTGCTGGAGCGCGTGTACCACGGGCTGCTCGGCGACGAGGCGCCCGTCAGCGCCGCGGAGGCGCGGTGGGTGATCCGGCGCCTGGCGGAACTGCTGGACTGGGATGCACTGACGTTCGACGCCGATCCCGGCCCTGCCGCCGTGAGGTCCGGCACCGTGCGCTGCCGCTGAAGCGTCGGGCGGTGCCGGGTGCCGCTCAGGCAGCCAGTGTGTGGATCTGGGCGCGTGCCTGAGAGTGCAAGAGCGCCTGCTCCCGCGCCTCGTGTGGCGAACGGCCGCGTGTCACGCGCTGCAACTCACGCAACGCCGTCTCGTCGATGATCTCGATGTCGCGGTGCGAAACGCCGATGCAGCCGCTGTTGACCAGCGCCGTCAGCGCCCGGCTCACCGTTTCGTGGGCCACGCCCAGGTAACTGGCGATGTCACGTCGCGTCATGTACAGGCGCAAGCGGCGGTCGGAGTGACCCAGCGCCGACTGGCGCCGGGCCAGTTGCAGCAGGAAGCGCGCCACGCGCACTTCGGAGATCGGCGCCGACATCAGGTACTGCGTGTCGGCGCGGCGCAGCAACTCGGTGCCGGCGGCGCGGTGCAGCAGCAGCTCCAGTGCCGGCAGGCGTTTGCACAAGGGGAGCAGTTCGCGCAAGGGCATCACCACCACCGTGGAGTCTTCCAGGGCGATGGCACTGCTGGCGTGCCAGCTGCGGCCCAGGGCGTCCAGGCCGACGATGTCGCCATGGATGGCGAATCCGAGCACCTGCTCGTAGCCCTCGAGGTCGGTCTGAACGTGCTTGAAGCTGCCGCTGCTGACCAGATGCAGGCTCTCGAAAGGCTGGCCTTCGCGCACCAGCGTGCCATCGGCCAGCACACGCCGCATGCCAAAGAAGACGGCGTCGGTCTCGAGGCTGGCGTGCGACGGCACGCCAGCCCAGTGCAGCACGTCCGAGGCCGAGCAGCGCGCGTTCAAAGGGTTCCGCGGCGGCGAGTTCAGAGGGGTCACGGCGCTTTGCATCTTGGCTCCTGGTACTGGGCACGACAACACGTCGAGAGAGAATCAACCACGACGCAAGGATGGCGCGTGTCGCGCGCGCCGGCAATCGGGCGCGTGGCCGGCAATTCGTAGGAAACGCGCCGCCGCGGCGACGTGCATTCCCAGTCCGGTTCGGAGATTTCCGAACGCCCGCGTGGCGGCGACGGCGCGCCTGGCCGACGTCCTTCTCGCACCGCTTGGTCCGGGTTTGCGAGTTCTCAATCCATCGCCGGCCCGAGTTCTCAAGATGAGCGGGCCGGCGCAGCTCGGCGCCGGCCCGGCAGGAGGAGCAGGACATGGTCACGATGGTCGAGGTACAAGAGGTCAGGGTGGGGATCCAGGCCCTGCCCGGGGAATGGACGCAGGTGCCGCAGGCCTTGGGCACGGTGGTGTTCGCGCATGGCAGCGGCAGCAGCCGCCTCAGCCCGCGCAACCGCCTGGTTGCCGAGGTGATGCATGAGTACCGGCTGTCGACGCTGCTGTTCGACCTGCTCACCGACGCCGAGGCGCAGGAGCGCCGCAATGCCTTCGACATCGGCCTGCTCGGTCGCCGCCTGAGCGAGGCCCTGGGCTGGCTGCGCGCGCAGGAAGAGACATCGCCGCGGCGCATCGGGCTCTTCGGCGCCAGCACCGGTGCGGCGGCAGCGTTGCATGCGGCGGCGCGGCACCCGGGCTGGGTGGGCGCGGTGGTCTCCCGCGGCGGTCGGCCCGACCTGGCCGCCGCCGATCGGGCCGACGTGCAGGCGCCGACGCTGTTGATCGTGGGCGGCCGCGACCTCGAGGTGCTGCGCCTGAACCAGACCGCCGCGCGCGCGCTGCACTGCCGTACCCGGCTCGAGGTGGTGCCCGGCGCCACGCACCTGTTCGAAGAGCCCGGCACGCTCGAGACCGTGGCGCACCTGGCTGGAGAGTGGTTCGCCACCCACCTGGGTGCGGGGAGCGTGACATGATGGGCAAGGCCTTCGCCACCCGTACCGAAGCCGGCCGCGCCCTGGCCCGGCGGCTGGTGGCCGCGGCGTATCCGCCGCCGGTGGTCGTGCTGGCGT
>JACZKT010000643.1 GCA_014859905.1 Rubrivivax sp. | reverse complement strand
GGTAGTGCGGCGCTCGCCGCACTACCTGCGACACGCGGGGCGTTTCCTGCGCGTGCTGGCGGTGCGGCCGCCGCTGATGGACGTCAACCCCTTCGCCGCACCCGCGGCGGCGCGCGGCACGCTGCGCCTGCACCCCGAGATGGCCGGCAACGAAGCAACCATCGATGCCAAGGTGTCGGTGGTGATCCCGACCTTGAATGCCGGCGAGGAACTGGGCTGGCTGCTGCGCAAGCTCGATGCCCAGCGCGCCGTGCGCGAGGTGGAAGTGGTGGTGGTCGACTCGGGATCGAACGACGGCACGCCGACGCTGGCGCGCGAGCTGGGGGCCAAGGTCGTCGAGATCACACCGGCCGAGTTCACGCACAGCCATGCACGCAACCTGGGTGCCGATGCCGCCAGTGGCGACTATCTCCTCTTCATGGTGCAGGACGCCTACCCCATCGGCGACCTCTGGCTCTACGGCATGCTGCGCTACCTGCTCGACCACGCCGGCCAGGGGGTGGTGGCGGCGTCGTGCGCCGAGTACAGCCGCAGCGACAGCGACCTCATGTACGACTGCAACATCGCCACCCACTACCGCTTTCTCGGTTGCCTGGACGCCGACCGCATCGGCGCGCACATCGGCGACGACCACATGGCGCTGCGCTCGATGGGCCAGCTCAGCGACGTGTCGTGCCTGATCGCTCGGCCGCTGTTCATGCGCCACCGCTACCGCGGCGACTACGCCGAGGACCTGGACCTGGGCATCCGCCTCATCCGCGACGGCCACAAGGTGGCGATGCTGGCCTCGGTGAAGGTGATCCACTCGCACAACCGGCCGGCGTTCTACTACCTCAAGCGCTCCTTCGTCGACGTCATCTTCCTGGTCGGGCTGTTCGACGACTTCCACTGCCCCCCATGCGAATCCATGGCCGGGCTGGCCGATGGCGCCCGCTTCGTTGCCGTACGCCTGACGAAGTGGCTCGCGGCCGTCGATGAACTCGCCGACGGCGTGGCGATGGACGACCAACTGGCGCGCTGGATGCAGGAACTGCGCAACAGCTCCAGCGCCAGCGCCAGCGTCGACGGCGCTGCGGTGGCGACCGGTGACGAGCGCGTCGATGCCTTCCTGGCCGGCCTGGCCACGCTGGCGGCGCCGCTGCGCGAACACGGCAGCCCGGCCGCGGCGCAGCGCGAGCATGCCCGCTTTGTCGACAGCTTCATGGCCCGCGCCGAGCACTTCAGGCACTACCTGGCCTCGGTGCACGGCCCGGCCGACGCCCGCGTGCGCCGCGAGGTGGCCGACGCCATGCGCAAGACGCTGGCGTCCACGCTCGGCGCCGCGCTGGCGTTTCTCTACCTCGACCGCAAGAGCGCACCCGAGGACGACGGCGAGAAGCAGCTCGTCGGCACCCTGTTCCGCCAGCTCAGGGCCGGTGTGTGATGCGCATCCTGTTCGTCGTCCACCAGTTCTTCCCCGAGTTCCACAGCGGCACCGAGCGCGTCACGCTCAACCTGGCGCGGGCCGCGCAGCGCGCCGGCCACCACGTCCATGTGCTCGGCTGCGCGGTGCAGCCGGATCGATTCGCCGGTCTACCCAACGCGCAGATGCGCGGCGCCATCGGCGGCATCGTCGACGGCGTGCCGGCCACCATGCTGGCCCGCGCCGGCCTGCCGGCCACTGCCGACACCTCGCTGGAGGTCGACGACGCCGTGACCGGCGAGATCCGGCAATGGATGCAGGCGCAGCGCTTCGATGTCGTGCATGTGATGCACACCATGCGCATGGGCTCGGCCGTTGCGGCGGCGCAGCAGGCGCAGCTGCCGGTGGTGCTCACGCTCACCGATTTCTTTCTCGCCTGCACGCGCATCAACCTCATCGATGTCGACGGCCGGCCTTGCCGGGGCCCGGAACAAGGCCGTGCCTGCGCGCGCAAGTGCCTGGCTCCCGCCTGGAGCCGCTCGGCACTGCAGCATCGCCACGAGCTGGCGCACAGCCTGCTAGCTTACGCGTCGGCGCGCATCGCGCCGTCGGAGTTCGTGGCCCGGCGCTTTCGCGCCGCATTTGCCGACCTGGAGTTCGATGTGCTGCCGCATGGCGTCGATCTGCTCGCGATGGTGCGGGCCAGGTCTGCCGCGCCGCCGCCACGCGCCCAGGGTGGTGAGCGCCGCATCGCCTACATCGGCACGATCATCCCGCCCAAGGGCCTGCACGTCCTGTTGCGCGCGCTGGCACTGGTGCCCGAGCTGCCGCTGGCGCTGTCGGTGCTGGGCACGTTTCACGACGACGAGCAGTACGAGGCGCAAGTCCGTTCCCTGGCGGCAGCCGACGGCCGCGTGACGCTGCTCGGACGCCGCAGCGCCGACGAGGTGGCGGCGCTGCTCCACGGCGTTGACCTGCTCTGCCTGCCCTCGCTGGTGCCCGAGAGCTTTTCGCTGGTCCTGCACGAAGCCGCGGCGCTGGGTGTACCGAGCCTGGTGTCCGACCGCGGCGCCCCTGCCGACGTCATCCGGGCCACCCAGGCTGGCGCCGTCGTGCCTGCCGACGACCCACGCGACTGGGCCGTCGCGCTGCGCAAGTGGGTGGACGACCCGCAGCTCGCGGCGGGCTGGCGCCGGGCGGTGAGATTGCCCTTGCGTGTCGAGGAAGAGGCTTTCCTCTACGAAGGCCTGTATCGCCAGTCCGTGGCGGGTGCCTGAAGCCGGGTTCTCGAGCCACGGGCCGTGCCCATCGCCCGCGCGGGTCGTGGCTCAGCCGCGATGCGGTGCTGTCGTCGGCCGGCACAGTGCGGCCGCCGTGGCGGCCAGCATCAACAGGGGCAGCGCGAACTTGGCGTCGCGCAGCACCGCGTTGAACAGGCCCGCCCAGGCGATCGCCAGCCACATCATCAGCATCGGCATACCCGCCGGGCCCGACCGCAGCGCCGCACGAACCGACGCCAGCAGCAGCCCCAGCAGCAGCACGGCGCCGACCACGCCGACCTGCTGCGCCAGCAGCAGGTACTCGTTGTGGGGCGTGCGGTTGGCTGCCAGCATCGTGCCGCTGCGCGTGCGCGCGTGCCACAACGTCTCCCAGCTCGCGACGCCGTGCCCGAACCATGGCCGCTGGCGCACCATGCCGGCGGTGAGCTCCAGCATGCGCACGCGTTGGCCCCAACTGGTGTCGACGGCATCCGACGATTCGTAGCTGCGCAACTCGGCGATGCCTTCGGCCATGCGCGCACGTACGCCGTCCGAAACGTTCCAGGTGGCCGCCGCTGCCAGTGCGATGGCCAGCACCATGGCCACGCGCCGCGCTGCACTGGTTTGTCGCGCCAGGGCCCAGGCCAGCAGCAGCAGTGGCAACAACAGCATGCCGGTGCGCCGATCCTGCAGCGTCAGCCCGAACGCCGTCACGACGGCCAGCAGCAGCCAGCCGGCACGAGGCCAGCGCCGCGCAGCCGTCTGCGCCGCCTGCCACAGGCTGATGGCCACGCCCAGCGCCAGCAACAGCGAATTGCAGATGCGCTGGTTGCCGTAGGCGTCGATCGTGTGACTCCACAGCGGCGACGCCGGCAGGCTCCCGGCCCAGTTCAGCACGAACAGCAGGCCGACGGCGCCCGAGGCCACGCTGAAGTGCCGGAACGCGAGCCGCGCCGTGGCGGCGGGACAGGCGCAGGCGATCACCGGCAAGAGCAGGAGCAGGCCGTAGAGCCACAGGTGCGGGCCGATCTCGCTCCACGGCGCGGGTGACCAGAGCGACGACAGGCCCAGCAAGCCGAGCAGCGCCGCGATGGCGAAGAGGCCCGGCTGACGGACGAGGTCCGCCATTCGCCCCTGCTGCTGCAGCAGCGTCAGCGCCGCTGCGCCGGCGACGAGATAGACCAGGTACTTGGCGCCGATCGGCATGTACGTCGCCCAGGCTGCGGCCGGCACCACGGCAGCCAGCACACGCTGTGCTGCCGCCGGCGCAGCAGCTTGACTCAGCTGACGGCCGTCCGCTGGCTCGACGGCGCCGGCACGCCGCGCTGAGGCCTTGTCCACCGGCGCGGTCAGCCGCGGCTCATGCCGAGCGGGGCATGAGCAGGCCGCTGAGGGCGCCGCGCAGCAGTGCGCCCAGTTTGGCCAGGGCGCGGTCCTCGACCGCGACGATGCCCACCGCCTCGTAGGCCAGGCGGGTCGCGCACAGGAAGGCGAACGCCGGCTCGCGCCACAGCCATGAGCGCGCCAGCCACGACGTATTGCGGCCGATCAGGTAACGCCGCTCCGGCCCATGGCCGCCGGCCTGCATTTCGCGGCCCAGGAAGCGAAAGCGCCGCCGCTGCCCGATCGAATGCGCGAATTCGTGGCTGCCGTGCACGTACAGCAACAGAGCGAGCTGCCGCGCGCGCAGGCAGTATTCGGTGTCGACGTGGTCGATGGCCAGGCCCTCGTTGAAAGGCCCGATCTGCTGCAGCGCCTGCAGCCGCCACACGGACATCGAATTGATGACGAAGGCGACCTGGCGCAGGTCGCTGAATTCGCGCGGGTTGAAGCTCAGCCGGTAGCGGGCGAGTCGTATGTACCTGCCGCGCAAGCCCGTGGCGCGATCGCGGTAGGCCGCCGCCACGGCCGCGGTCTGCGCTTGCGCCAGCGCGCGCTCGGTGTCGGCATCGGCGAGCAGGGCCTGCAAAGGGGAGGCGTCGGAGTCTTCGTCGAGGAAGACCACCTGTCGCGACTGCGGGCAGTGGCCCTGCAGCCATTGCAGCGCACGGTTGTAGGCGCCGGCCAGCCCACCGACGTTGCCGGCGTGCAGATACCCGATGTCCAGCCGCTGTGCCGTCGCGGCCAGGTCGTGGTGCCGCTGCGGATGGTTGTCGACCACCAGCACCTGGCCCACGGCTCCTTGCAGCGCGAGCAGCGTGGGTTCGATGTCGATGGCCAGGCGGTAGACCACGACCACCGCTGCGGTGCTGGCTGCAAGCTCGTTCATCGGCATCTGGGCCGCGGCAGCCGGGGCGTCAAGCCGCCGGCGCTGCTTCACAGGCGGTTGATGAGCGCGGCGGTGATGAGGCCCAGATTGCCAAGGCGGGTCTGACGAAAGATGCCGGTGCGCCTGAGTCCGGCCAGGCGGGCCCCCACCCAGCGCTGGCGCGCCGAGACGAAGTCGTCGAGCACCTGCTGGTTCTCCGGCGTCATCAGGTGCCTGACGCCCTGCAGGGCGCGCACGTTGGCGTCGACCCAGCCGCGGAAGCGGCCCCGCAGCAGCGCGTGCGCACGCTCCAGATGCGCACGCAGGCTGACGTTGGAACCGAACTGGTTGTTGCCGTGCTGGCGGTAGCGTACGGTGGGGTAGGGGTCGTAGTGCACCACGCCGCCGCAGCCGGTGACCAGCATGTAGGCCCACCAGTCATGCGTCACGGCGGTGACGTTCTCGCCGGCCTGGCGCAGCAGGTCGCGGGCGGCCTTGTTGAAGACCATCGTGTTGCCGCCGGCGATGCTTTGCACCAGGGCATTGCGAAAGCTCGGTGGGCGCTCGAAGTGCGGCGAATAGCCGATGTGCTGGTTGCGTGCATCGACGAGCAGCGTTCGCGACCCATAGAGGGCCGGCACCTCGGGCGGCACCGAGCGCAACCACTCGACCGCCCGCTCGAGCTTGTCGGACTCCCAGACGTCGTCCTGGTCGGCGTAGGCGAAGTAGTCGGCGTCGATGTCGACGCGGCAACTCAGCGAGAGAAAGTTCGCGGTCGACCCTTCCGCCGGGCCGGCGTGGATCGAAATGCGGTCCTCGCCCCAGTGCGACTGGTAGTACTCCAGGATCGCGTGCGTGTGGTCGTCAGAGCCGTCGTCGGACGCCCAGATCGACCAGCTGGCATGGCTTTGTGTCGCGATCGAGTTCAGCTGTTCGGCCAGGAAGTGCTGTGCCTGCATCGTGCACAGCAGCACGGCCACTTCGGGCACGGCAGGGCGCGGACAGCCTATCAGCGACTTCAGGGACACCAGCGGGATGACGCGGCGGAACTCCTCCCATGGCGAAAGCAGATCCTCGACGCGGGATCGACGCTTGCCTGCCTTCGGTCGGGGAGCCAGCGTCTGCTGACCGCCAATTTCGTGTGTGGGAACTGTCACGCGGCAAATTCTAGTGCACTGAATCTGCGCTTCCGTGATGGTTGCCACTGTTTCATCATCAAACCGGCGCACGACGGATCCGTTGGCCCGCCGCCGCAGTCTGGCACGCATGCGCGATAATTCAAGTTCATGACTGAATCCGATACACAACTGCACCCACCCGCCGAGCTGCCGGCGCCGCTGTTCAATACCCTCCCGCTCGACCCCAAGCTGCTGCGTGCCGTGGCGGAATCTGGTTACCTGGCGATGACGCCGATCCAGGCCAAGGCCATCCCGATCGTGTTGGCCGGCCGCGACGTGATGGGTGCGGCGCAGACCGGCACCGGCAAGACCGCCGCCTTCACCCTGCCCTTGCTGCAGAAGATGCTGCGCCACGAAAACGCCAGCATGTCGCCGGCGCGTCACCCGGTGCGCGCGCTCGTGCTGGCGCCCACGCGCGAGCTGGCCGACCAGGTGGCCGACAACGTCAAGAAGTACGCCAAGCACTCGCAGTTGCGCTCGGTGGTGGTCTTCGGCGGCATCGACATGAAGCCGCAGACGCTGGCGCTGAAGGCCGGCGTCGAGGTGCTGATCGCCACTCCGGGCCGCCTGCTCGACCACATCGAAGCCAAGAACGCGGTGCTCAACCAGGTCGAGTACGTGGTCCTCGACGAAGCCGACCGCATGCTCGACATCGGCTTCCTGCCCGACCTGCAGCGCATCCTGTCCTACCTGCCCAAGGAGCGGCAGACGCTGCTGTTCTCGGCCACCTTCTCGCCCGAGATCCGTCGCCTGGCCAACAGCTACCTGCAAGACCCGGTGCTGGTGGAGGTGGCGCGCCCCAATGCCACGGCCACCAACGTCGAGCAGCG
Organism: Rubrivivax sp.; assembly: GCA_014859905.1. Classification (GTDB taxonomy): domain Bacteria; phylum Pseudomonadota; class Gammaproteobacteria; order Burkholderiales; family Burkholderiaceae_C; genus Rubrivivax. The sequence continues at coordinate 642 of JACZKT010000643.1, read as the reverse complement.
TTTCTACAGCGTGGCCGACGACGACAAGCGCGCCGTCGTCAAGCAGTTGCTGCGCACGCGCGGCCTGACGCAGGCGCTGATCTTCGTCAACTCCAAGATCGGCGCGGCGCGGCTGGCGCGCTCTTTCGAACGTGACGGCCTGAAGACGCAGGCCCTGCACGGCGACAAGAGCCAGGACGAACGACTGAAGGCGCTGGCCGCGTTCAAGGCCGGCGAAGTCGACCTGATGGTGGCCACCGACGTGGCCGCGCGCGGCCTGGACATCGCCGACCTGCCCGCGGTCTTCAACTTCGACGTCCCTTTCCACGCCGAAGACTACGTGCACCGCATCGGCCGCACCGGCCGCGCCGGCGCATCGGGCCTGGCGGTGACGCTGGTGGCACACGAGCACCTGCGCCTGGTGGCCGACATCGAGAAGCTGCTCAAGAGGAAGATCGAGATCGAGCCCTTCGAACTGGAAGACGAGCGCCCGCGGCGCTTCCGGCGTCGTGACGAGGAAGATGCGCCGCGTGAACCGGCAGCCCTGGCGCCGGCACCGGCGCCCGCGGCGAGCTACGAGCGGCCTCGCCGTGCATCGCCGCCGGGCGACCCGATCTTCGACAAGCCCTACGAGCCCGCTGCCGACAGCGCCGCCCCGGACTG
>JACZKT010000642.1 GCA_014859905.1 Rubrivivax sp. | reverse complement strand
GACCTGGATCGCGCCCTCTTCACCGAGCTGCGTGAGGCCGGCCTTGAGCTGCTTGGTCTTCAGCGGGTCGGCCACCTCCACGCTGCGGAACATCTCGGGCGCGAAGAAGGGCAGGCCGGTGAACTGCAGCAACTCGCCTTCGGTCAGCGTGTCGCCGAGCTGCAGCACACCGTGGTTGGGGATGCCGATGATGTCGCCGGCAAAGGCCTCGTCGAGCAGCTCGCGGCGTTGGCTGAGGAAGCTCACCACCGTGTTCGGCCGCAGCTCCTTGCCCGAGCGTGTCACCTTCAGCCGCATGCCGCGCTCGAAGTGGCCGCTGGCCACCCGCACGAAGGCGATGCGGTCGCGGTGCGCCGGGTCCATGTTGGCCTGGATCTTGAACACGACGCCGGTGAACTTGGGCTCCTCGGGGTGCACCACGCGCTGGATGGCGGGGCGCGAACCGGGCGCCGGCGCCATGTCGACCAGGGCGTCGAGCACCTCGCGCACGCCGAAGTTGTTGACCGCCGAACCGAAGAACATCGGCGACTGGTGGCCGCCCAGGAAGGCGTGCGGCTCGAACACCGGTGCGGCGTCGGTGAGCAGCTCGATCTCCCCCTTGGCCTGCTCGTACTGCATGCCGAAACGCTGCGCATAGGCCGGGTTGTCCAGGCCGGCCAGGATTTCGTCGTTGCGGTGGTCGCGGTCTTCTCCAGGGCTGAAGACGCGCATCTGCTTTTCGCGCAGGTCCATCACGCCGTGGAAGGCCTTGCCCATGCCCACCGGCCAGGTGAAGGGCACGACCTCCATGCCGAGTTCGCGCTCGATCTCGTCCATCAGCGCCAGCGGCTCCTTGACCTCGCGGTCCATCTTGTTGACGAAGGTCAGGATCGGCGTGTGGCGCGCGCGGCAGACCTGCAGCAGCCGCCGCGTCTGTGGCTCGACGCCGTTGGCGGCGTCGATGACCATCAGCGCCGCGTCGACCGCGGTCAACACGCGGTAGGTGTCCTCGCTGAAGTCCTGGTGGCCGGGGGTGTCGAGCAGGTTGATGACGCAGCCGCGGTATTCCATCTGCATCACGGAGGAGGCCACCGAGATGCCGCGCTGCTTCTCGATCTCCATCCAGTCGCTGGTAGCATGGCGCGTGGCCTTGCGCGCCTTCACGCTGCCGGCGATCTGGATCGCGCCGCTGAACAGCAGCAGCTTCTCCGTCAACGTGGTCTTGCCGGCGTCGGGGTGGGAAATGATGGCGAAGGTGCGGCGGCGGCGCACTTCCTCGGCCAGGGCGCTGGCAGGGAGGTCGGCAGACATGAAATGCAAGCGGCCCGCGCGAAGCGGGCCGCGTATCAAGGAAAGGGCAATTATCGCGCCGGACCCGGCTCGACGCTCGCGCCGCTCAGGCCGTCAGCCGCTTGACCCCCGGCAGCGGACAGGCATAGATGCAGTTGCGCAACGCCGCGATCGCCTCGTAGCGCGGGAAGGTGCGCCGCCACGCCAGCACGACGCGGCGCGTCGGCACCGGGGCGGCGAACTTGACGTAGCGGATGTGCGGCTGCACGTCCTTGGGCACGCTGAGTTGCGGCACCACCGTCACACCCATGCCCGAGGCCACCATGTACTTGATGGTCTCCAGCGAACTGCCCTCGAAGCTCTTGCGGATGCCCTCGCTGTCCGTCGTGGACGGGCTGGCGAAGCGCGCGTACTCCGGGCAGACCTCGAGCACGTGGTCGCGGAAGCAGTGGCCGGTGCCCAGCAGCAGCATCGTTTCCTGCTTCAGCTCCTCGGCCGTGATCGACTTGCGCCTGGCCAGCGCGTGGCCGGCGGGCACGGCAGCGACGAAGGGCTCGTCGTACAGCTTTGCCGTGGCCAGCCCGGTGTCGGGAAAGGGCTCGGCCATGATCGCGCAGTCCAGCTCGCCGGTGCGCAGCATCTCCAGCAGCTTGGCGGTGAAGTTCTCCTGCAGCATCAACGGCATCTGCGGCACGCGCTCGATGGCCTGGCGCACCAGGTCGGGCAGCAGGTAGGGCCCGATGGTGTAGATGATGCCCAGCCGCAGCGGCCCCGCCACCGGGTCCTTGCCGCGCTTTGCGATCTCCTTGATCGCCGCCGCCTGCTCGATGACCTGCTGCGCCTGGCGCACGATCTGCTCGCCCAGCGGCGTCACGCTGACCTCGCTGGCGCCGCGTTCGAAGATCTTGACGTCGAGCTCTTCCTCCAGCTTCTTGATGGCCACGCTGAGCGTCGGCTGCGCGACGAAGCAGGCTTCGGCGGCACGGCCGAAGTGCTTCTCGCGCGCGACGGCGACGATGTACTTGAGCTCGGTCAGGGTCATTGGTGCGATTGTGGCGCGCGTCGCGTGCATCAGGCTTTCAGGAACTCGGCGCGCCCGCCCAGCCAGCGCGTCACATGGGCCACGGCCGCGGC
>JACZKT010000641.1 GCA_014859905.1 Rubrivivax sp. | reverse complement strand
GACCTGGATCGGGGCGCCGCCGCCGCCCTCACTTGCAGTGCGCGTTCCGGCCTGCAGGCCGGAACTGCTCAGCGGGCTCGCCGCATGCGGCTCGAAACCCCCGCTTTGCCCCCCCGCCCTCTCCCGCGGGGCGGGAGAGGGAGCCGGAGCGACTTCACTCCCTCTCCCGCTGGCGGGAGAGGGCTGGGGTGAGGGTGCATCGACCGCAGCCTCTGCCCGCGCCCCTTCAGCCTCCAGCACCAGCACCAGCGAGCCCCGGCTGACCTTGTCACCCAGCGCGACCCTCATCTCCTTCACCACGCCGGCATGGGTGGAAGGGATCTCCATCGACGCCTTGTCCGACTCCACCGTCAGCAGCGACTGGTCCACCGCCACCGTGTCGCCGGGCTTGACCAGCACCTCGATGATCTCGACGTCCTTGAAGTCCCCGATGTCGGGCACCTGCACTTCGACCAAAGCCATGGCCTGTCTCCGTTGTGATGTTTAGGCGTAGAGCGGGTTGACCTTGCCGGTGTCGATGCCGTAGCGCGCGATCGCCTCCGCCACCTTGGCCACCGGCACCGTGCCTTCGTCGGCCAGCGACTTGAGCGCGGCGACCACGATGTAGTGGCGGTTGACCTCGAAATGCTCGCGCAGCTTGCTGCGGAAGTCGCTGCGGCCGAAGCCGTCGGTGCCAAGCACGCGGTAGACGCGGCCCTTGGGGATGAAGGCGCGGATCTGGTCGGCGTAGTTCTTCATGTAGTCGGTGGCCGCAACCACGGGGCCGGCGTGCGCGCCGAGTTGCTGCGTCACGTAGGCCAGGCGCGGCTCTTCGGTGGGGTGCAGCAGGTTCCAGCGCTCGCAGTCCTGGCCGTCGCGCGCCAGTTCGTTGAAGCTTGGGCAGCTCCAGACGTTGGCCGCCACGCCCCAGTCGGCGTCCAGCAGCTTCTGCGCCGCCAGGCTCTCGCGCAGGATGGTGCCGCTGCCCAGCAGGCTGACGCGCGGCGTCTTCTTCGCACCCTCGGCCAGCAGGTACATGCCTTTGATGATCTGCTCCTCGGTACCGAGAGTGAGGCCCGGCATCGGGTAGTTCTCGTTGAGCAGGGTGATGTAGTAGTAGACGTTGTCCTGCTTCTCGACCATGCGCTTCAGGCCATGGTGCAGGATGACGGCGACCTCGTGGGCGTAGGTCGGGTCGTAGCTGATGCAGTTGGGAATGGTGCTGGCCAGGATGTGGCTGTGGCCGTCTTCGTGCTGCAGGCCTTCGCCGTTGAGCGTCGTGCGGCCGCTGGTGCCGCCGAGCAGGAAGCCGCGCGCCTGCATGTCTCCGGCAGCCCAGGCCAGGTCGCCGACGCGCTGGAAGCCGAACATCGAGTAGTAGACGTAGAACGGCACCATGATGCGGTTGTTGGTGCTGTAGCTCGTCGCCGCGGCGATCCAGCTCGCCATGCCGCCGGGTTCGTTGATGCCCTCCTGCAGGATCTGCCCGGCCTTGTCCTCGCGGTAGTACATCACCTGGTCCTTGTCGACCGGCGTGTACTTCTGGCCCTCGGGGTTGTAGATGCCGATCTGGCGGAACATGCCTTCCATGCCGAAGGTGCGCGCCTCGTCGACCAGGATCGGTACCACGCGCGGCCCCAGCGCCTTGTCGCGCAGCAGGATGGTGAGGAAGCGCACGAAGGCCTGCGTGGTGCTGATCTCGCGCCCTTCGACGGTGGCGTCGAGCACGGCCTGGAAGGTCTCGAGCGAGGGCACGGTGAACTGCTCGTCACTGCGCGTGCGCCGCTTGGGCAGATAGCCGCCCAGCGCCTGGCGCCGTTCCTGCAGGTACTTCATTTCCGGCGTGTCGTCGGCCGGCTTGTAGAAGGGGATGTTGGGCAGCTCGCTGTCTGGGATCGGGATGTTGAAGCGGTCGCGGATATAGCGGATGTCGTCGTCGCTGAGCTTCTTGGTCTGATGCGCGGTGTTCTTGCCCTCGCCGGCGCCGCCCATGCCATAGCCCTTGACGGTCTTGACCAGCAGCACCGTCGGCTGGCCGACATGGCTGTTGGCACGGTGGAAGGCGGCGTAGACCTTGGGCGAGTCGTGGCCGCCGCGTTGCAGGTTCCAGATCTCCTTGTCACTCATCTTGGCCACCATCTCCAGCGTGCGCGGATCGCGGCCGAAAAAGCGCTTGCGCACGAAAGCGCCGTCGTTGGCCTTGAAGGCCTGGTAGTCGCCGTCGAGCGTGTCCATCATGATCTTGCGCAAGGCGCCGTCCTTGTCGCGCGCCAGCAGCGGGTCCCAGTTGCTGCCCCAGATCAGCTTGATGACGTTCCAGCCGGCACCGCGGAACTCGCCCTCGAACTCCTGGATGATCTTGCCGTTGCCGCGCACCGGGCCGTCCAGCCTCTGCAGATTGCAGTTGATGACGAAGATCAGGTTGTCGAGCTTCTCGCGCGCCGCCAGGCCGATGGCGCCGCGCGACTCGGGCTCGTCCATTTCGCCGTCACCGCAGAAGACCCACACCTTGCGCTTGGCGGTGTCGGCGATGCCACGGGCGTGCAGGTACTTGAGGAAGCGCGCCTGGTAGATCGCCATCAGCGGACCCAGGCCCATCGACACGGTCGGGAACTGCCAGAACTCCGGCATCAGCTTGGGGTGCGGGTAGCTCGAGATGCCCTTGCCCGCGCTCTCCTGGCGGAAATTCAGCAGCTGCTCTTCGCTCAGCCGACCTTCCATGTAGGCGCGGGCGTAGATGCCCGGTGCGCTGTGGCCCTGGATGTAGAGCAGGTCGCCGCCGTGGTCTTCGCTCTCGGCGTGCCAGAAATGATTGAAGCCGGCGGCGAACATGTGCGCCAGCGAGGCAAAACTGCTGATGTGGCCGCCGAGGTCACCACCGTCCTCGGGATGCAGGCGGTTGGCCTTGACGACCATGGCCATCGCGTTCCAGCGCATGAAGGCGCGCAGGCGGCCTTCGAGCATGCGGTTGCCAGGGCTGCGTTCTTCCTGGGCGGGCTCGATCGTGTTGACGTAGCCGGTGTTGGCCGAGAACGGCAGGTCGATGCTGCTCTGTCGTGCGTGCTCGAGCAGCTGCTCCAGTAGGTGATGCGCGCGTTGCGGCCCTTCGGCGTCGATGACGGCCGTCAGCGCGTCGAGCCATTCGCGGGTTTCCTGCGCGTCGGCGTCGTTCTCGGCGCCTGGTAGGGATTCCGGCATTGCAGACATGAGCGTCTCCTATGGTGGTCGATTTGCAATGGGGCGCGAGTTTGGCACAAAGCAAGATATTTCCGAATGGCGCAGGCTCATTTCATATTGCGGCACACGACAGCTGATGTCGGCTGGCGCACGATAATCCCGTGATGCCCTTCAAGCGAGCACCCCAGCCCACGCACCAGTCCCGACTTCCGGCCGCCAAGCGCCTGTTCGGGCAGTGGTGGCGGCGCCAGTCGCCAGCTCGCCAGGACCGCTTCGCCACGCTCGCTCCGCTGCTCTCGGTGCTGCTGTTCCTGGCCGCCATCATTTCGGCCTTTTGGTACCTGCGCAATGAGGAAATCGAGCGTGAGGCCGAGTCGGTCAAGCGCGATACCGAGATCACGCAGCAGCAGATGGGCCTGCGCCTGATCCAGAACCAGGAGGCGCTGATACGCATGGCGCGCGAACTGGCCACGCGCGTCATCGACAGCGACAGTTTTCTCGGCCAGGCCGTGGGCTTCACGCGCGAGCGGCCCGAGATCACGCACCTGATCTGGATCGACGCCCGGCGCCGCATCAAGGCCAGCCACTGGGCGATGTTCTACAACGTCAACCCGGCCGGTGCCGCCCCCGAGGCCGCCCTGCCCGTCGATGGCCGCGCCACCGAGCCTGAGTCCACTTTTCGTGCCGCCCGCGACACCCGCTCACCGGCCTATTCGCGCGCATTTGCCGACAGCACGGGCGCGCCGGTGTTCCAGCTGCACATCCCGCTCATCGAGCACGGCATCTTCACCGGCGCGCTGATCGCCGAGTACTCGGTGGACGCCCTGGTGCGCCACTTCGTGCCCGCCGACGTGTCGCAGCGTCACATGATCGCCGTCGTCGACGAAAAGCAGGTGCAGCTGGCCGCCACTGTCACCACCCTGCCCGGCCAGCGCAGCCGCCGCGCACCCATCGTCAGCGACGCGCCCTTGACCCCGGCGCTGAACGGCCTGCTGCTGCGTGGCCAGGGCTGGCGCACCTCCATCGGCCTCATCAGCAACACCCTGTTCTGGATGGTGCTGGCGCTGTCGGTGCTGACGGTGTGGATGCTGTTGGGCACCTGGCGCCACATGCGCCGGCGTTCGCAGATCCAGGACGCGCTGATACAGGAGACCAACTTCCGCCGGGCGATGGAGAACAGCATGCCCACGGGCATGCGCGCGATGGACCTCGACGGCCGCATCACCTACGTCAACGCGGCCTTCTGCCATATGACGGGCTTTGCGCAGAGCGAGCTCGTCGGCCGCCTGCCGCCCTACCCCTATTGGCCGCCGGACCGCGTCGACGAAAACAGTCGTCTCCTGCAACAGGAGCTGCACGGCCGCAGCCCCAGCGGCGGCATCGAGGTCAAGGTCATGCGCAAGGACGGCACGCTGCTGGACGCGCGCATGTACGTCAGCCCGCTGATCGACCCCAAGGCGCATCAGACCGGCTGGATGACGAGCATGACCAACATCACCGAAGCCAAGCGCGTGCGCGACCAGCTCTCGGCCAGCCACGAGCGCTTCACCACCGTGCTCGAGGGCCTGGACGCGTCGGTGTCGGTGCTGTCCGTACAGCAGGGCGAGTTGCTGTTCGTCAACCGCTCCTACCGCGTGTGGTTCGGCGGTGACGCGCGCGGTCACCAGCAGATGGCCGGCAGCGTCGTCGGCGCCTCCTACAACGCCCATGACGACGACGACTCCGACCCCTTGTCCGGCCTGCCGACGCAGGAAATCACGGGCACCGGCGCCAACCCGCGTGAAGTGTTCGTGGAGTCCCTGCAGAAGTGGTTCGACGTGCGCGCGCGCTACCTGCAATGGACCGACGGCCGGCTGGCGCAAATGCTGATCGCCACCGACATCACGGCCCGGCTGCGCGCCGAGGAGCAGACAGCGGCGCAGGCCGAAAAGGCCCAGATGACGAGCCGCCTGGTGACCATGGGCGAGATGGCGTCCTCGGTGGCGCACGAGCTCAACCAGCCGCTGACGGCCATCACCAACTACTGCAACGGCATGGTCTCGCGGGTGCAGGGCGAGGCCATTGCACGCGACGAGCTCGTGTCCACACTGCGCAAGACAGCGCGCCAGGCCGAGCGTGCGGGCCAGATCATCCGCCGCATCCGCGCCTTCGTGAAGCGCAGCGTGCCGCAGCGCCAACCGGCGCAGGCGCGGCAGATCATCGAGGACGCGGTGGAACTGGCGGGCATCGAACTGCGCCGCCGCAACGTCGCCATCCATACCTATGTCGCGCAGCGGCTGCCGCCCATCCTGGTGGACCCGATCCTGATCGAACAGGTGGTGTTGAACCTGCTGAAGAACGCTGCCGAGGCCATCGACGACGCGCAGTTGCCGACGGCGCGCCGCCAGATCGAGTTGCGTGTCGTGCCGCGGCACACCGCCGAGGAAGGCGGGATCATCGAGTTCAGCGTCACCGACAAGGGCCCCGGCATCAAGGACGAGGTCATCGGCCGCCTCTACGAAGCCTTCTTCACGACCAAGGCCGAAGGCCTGGGCATCGGCCTGAGCCTGTGCCGCACCATCGTCGAGTCGCACCGCGGCCGGATCAAGGCACAGAACCTCTACAATGCCGACTCTGTCGTCGGTTGCATGTTTTCCTTCACGCTGCCCGTCGAACTGCCTGCCAAGATCCAAGTTGATTCCGATTCCGGCACTGCCTTTGCCCAACTCGAGGCGGCTTTCTCCACCAACCCCACGGCAATTCCCGAATGAGCCTGATTCCCAAGAAAGGCACCGTCTACATCGTCGATGACGACGAAGCCGTGCGTGATTCGCTGCAGTGGCTGCTGGAAGGCAAGGACTATCGCGTCAAGTGCTTCGATTCCTCGGAGTCGTTCCTGTCGCGCTTCGACCCGCGCGAGGTCGCCTGCCTGATCGCCGACATCCGCATGGACGGCATGAGCGGCCTCGAATTGCAGGACCGCCTGCTCGAGCGCAAGAGCCCGCTGCCGGTGGTCTTCATCACCGGCCACGGTGACGTGCCGATGGCGGTGACGACCATGAAGAAGGGCGCGATGGACTTCATCGAGAAGCCGTTCAAGGAAGAAGAGCTGCTCGGCCTCGTCGAACGCATGCTGGAGCAGGCGCGGCTGGCCTTCAGTCAGCACCAGGAACAGGCCAGCCGCGATGCCCTGCTGTCGCGCCTGACGACGCGCGAGGCGCAGGTGCTCGAACGCATCGTGGCCGGACGCCTGAACAAGCAGATCGCCGACGACCTGGGCATCAGCATCAAGACGGTGGAGGCGCACCGCGCCAACATCATGGAAAAGCTGAATGCCAACACCGTGGCGGATCTGCTCAAGATCGCGCTCGGGGCTCAACGCGCGTAGCGCGTTGCACCCCGAACGCGATCCTGAGCCGCCACACGCGCGCCGCGCGCGCGGTGGCGATGGAATCGCTCCCCCGAGCCCCCTCCGGGAGGGGGCTCCAGGCAGGATGACGAAGGGCCGCAGCGGATGACTGCAAGCATCATCGATGGCGTGGCCCTGT
>JACZKT010000640.1 GCA_014859905.1 Rubrivivax sp. | reverse complement strand
CCATGCCGCCGCTGGCCAGCAGGCTCGCGGCCAGGGCCAGCGGAGTGATTCTCATGCGGGGGAGGACGCCTCGGAGGGGGTGGCCACGGCCGGGTTTGTAGAATGAATTATCCATGACGGTTGTCGACACGAAGATCACCTGGGGCGATGGCGCACGCCAGGCGGCCTTCGACCGCTGGATGGCCGGCGTCGCGCCACGCCATGGCCTGGACCTCGCCAGCCTGGCCCCGGCCTCGGCCGACGCCAGTTTCCGCCGCTACCTGCGCGTGACGGCCGCGGCCAGCGGCAGCCTGATCGTGATGGACGCGCCGCCGCCGCAGGAAGACGTACGTGCCTTCGTGCACGTGGCCGGCCTGGCCGCCGCGGCTGGGCTGCACGCACCGCGCGTGCTGGAGGCCGACGCCGACAACGGCTTCCTGCTGCTCACCGATCTTGGCCGCACGCTCTATCTGGACGCCTTGCAGATCGCCCCGGCGCCCGAGGCCGACCGCCTGATGCGCGACGCACTGGCGGCGCTGCTGCGCTGGCAGCAGGGCGTGCCGGGGGCCGCGCTGCCGCCCTTCGACGCAGCCTTGCTGGCGCGCGAGCTGGCACTGTTTCCCGAGTGGTGCGTGCAGCGCGAGTTCGGCGTCTCGTGGGCAGACGCCGAGCGCGCGGCCTGGCAGCGCCTGTGCGGCCTGCTGATCGACAGCGCGCTGGCGCAGCCGGTGGTGGCCGTGCACGCCGACTGGATGCCGCGCAACCTGATGCTGCCCGTGGCCGGCGCCGAAACGCCCGGCGTGCTGGACTTCCAGGACGCCGTGGCCGGACCGATCACCTACGACCTGGCCTCACTGCTGCGCGACGCCTTCATCTCGTGGGACGAGGCGCAGGAACTCGACTGGGCGCTGCGCTGGTGGCAACAGGCGCGCCGCGCCGGTTTGCCGGTGGACGCCGACTTCGGCGAGTTCTGGCGCGCATTGGAGTGGATGGGCCTGCAGCGCCACTTGAAGGTGCTGGGCATCTTCTGCCGCCTCAAGCACCGCGACGGCAAGGCGCGTTATGCGCAGGATCTGCCGCGCTTCTTCGGCTACGCCCAGCGCGTGGCGCTGCGCTACGCGCCGCTCAGGCCGCTGCTGAAGCTGCTGGAGCCGCTGTCGGGCGCCCGCGTGCGAGCCGGCTACACCTTCTGACGCGCGCCGACGAGGGCCGCTGGCAAGAGCGGCCGCGGCGCCGTCTCGCAGCCCGCGGCGGCCAGCCAGGGGTCGCAGCAGTCCTCACCACCGAAAACCTGCAGCAGGAATTCCAGGAACGCCCGCGTGCGCGCCGGCAGATGCTTGCGCGTGGGCATGGCGGCCCACGGGTCGAGGCTGAACAGGCGCCAGGACGGCAGCGGTGTCGATGTGGGACCTGCCGGACGCGGGCCGCCGCGGCGGCAGCGCGGCATCGGTCTCGCCGCCGGGCTCGTCGTCGCCCCACAGGCCGCAGGCACGGACCTCGACGCCGACCCGCGCCGAGGTGCAGGCCGAGCTGTGCAACAGCCCGCGCCAGCGCCTGATGCAGTACAACCCGGCCGCGTCAGCGCAGGCGCTGCGCCGCCGCCCGACTGCGGCGACAATCCACGCCCTCACCACGGTTCGCCGCCCGGCGCCTCCTGCAGGCGCCGGGCGGCATGCGCTTTTGATGTTCGCCTACTTCGAAAGCCGCATCCGCCCCACGGCCCTGCCCGGCACCGCGCCGCCGCAGGGCCTGCTGGCGTTCTACTGGCACTACGTGCGCCAGGCGCGCGGCCTGTTCGGCATGATGTTCGCCACCGGCTTGCTAGTGGCGCTGATCGACACGCTGGTGCCGCTGTTCATCGGCCGCCTGGTGCGGCTGATGGAGAACACCGACCGCGCCGCGGCGCTGGCCGACCAGATGCCGATGCTGGTGGGCATGGCGCTGCTGGTGCTGATCGGCCGCCCGCTGGCGCTGCTGCTCGACAGCCTGGTGCGCAACAATGCCGTGGTGCCGGGCGTGACGAGCCTGATCCGCTGGCAGAGCCATTGGCACGTCGTGCGCCAGAGCTGGCCCTTCTTCCAGAACGACTTCGCCGGCCGCATCGCCAACCGCGTCATGCAGACCAGCAACGCGGTGCGCGAGTGCGTGGTGTCGAGCATCCGCGCCGTCTGGTACATCGTCGTCTACGGCCTGTCGGCGCTGGCGCTGATGAGCCTGGCCGACTGGCGGCTGGCGGTGCCCACCGCGCTGTGGTTCGTGGGCTACGTGGTCTTCCTGCGCCGCTTCGTGCCGCGCATGCGCGACCTGGCCAAGGCCAGCAGCGAACTGCGCAGCATGGTCATGGGCCGCGTCGTCGACAGCTACACCAACATCCTCACCGTCAAGCTGTTCGCCCGCGCCCGCGACGAGGACGCCTACGTGCGCGAGGTCATCGACGAGCACACCGGGGCGATCGCGCGCCACATGCGGCTCATCACCACCTTCATGACCACGCTGTCGGCGCTGAACGCGCTGCTGCTGGTGAGCACGGCGGCCATCGGCATCACGCTGTGGGGCCAGGGTGTCGTCGACGCCGGCACGGTGGCCACGGCGCTGCCGCTGGCCTGGACGATCGCCAACGTCGCCGGCTGGGTGAGCTGGGAAGTGACCGGCATCTTCGAAAATATCGGCGTCGTGCAGGAGGGCATGGAGACCATCGCCGTGCCGCACGCCATGACCGACCGGCCGCAGGCGCGTGAACTGGAAGTGAAGCGCGGCGAGATCCGCATCGAGCACCTCAGCTTCACCTACGGCCGCGACGACGGGCTGAAGGTGCTCGACGACCTCAACCTCGTCATCCACCCGGGCGAACGCGTGGGCGTGGTCGGGCGCTCGGGTGCCGGCAAGAGCACGCTCGTCAACCTGCTGCTGCGCTTTCACGATCTCGAGCAGGGCAGCCTGCGCATCGACGGCCACGACGTGCGCGAAGTCACGCAGGAGAGCCTGCGTGCGGCCATCGGCATGGTGACGCAGGACACCTCGCTGCTGCACCGATCGATCGCCGCCAACATCGGCTACGGCCGGCCCGGCGCAACACTGGACGAGATCGTGGCGGCGGCGAAGAAGGCACAGGCGCACGAGTTCATCCTCGGCCTGCAGGACTGGAAGGGCCGCACCGGCTACGAGGCGCACGTCGGTGAACGCGGCGTCAAGCTCAGCGGCGGCCAGCGCCAGCGCATCGCGATCGCGCGCGTGATCCTGAAGGACGCGCCGATCCTGGTCCTCGACGAAGCCACCTCGGCGCTGGACAGCGAGGTCGAGGTCGCGATCCAGGACCAGTTGCTGGGGCTGATGGAAGGCAAGACCGTGATCGCCATCGCGCACCGGCTGAGCACGATCGCGCGCATGGATCGGCTGATCGTGCTCGACCAGGGGCGCATCGTCGAGCAGGGCGGACACGCCGAACTCATCGCGCTGGGCGGCCACTACGCCAAGCTGTGGGCGCACCAGAGCGGGGGTTTCCTCACCGAAGACTTGCCAGATGCCGTCTTGGAAGATGAACCGCAGGAAGATGGCCCGCCCGACGAGATGCGGGCCGAGGAACGCACCGGGCCCGACACCGACCTCGAACCACCGCCGGCGCGCACCTGAGGCACGGCGCACCAGACATGGAATACGCGACCGTCCTGATCGACTTCGTGCTGCACGTCGACCGCCACCTGTCGGACTTCGTGCTCGCCTACGGCAGCTGGGTCTACGCCTTGCTGTTCCTCATCATCTTCGTCGAGACCGGCGTCGTCGTGATGCCCTTCCTGCCCGGCGATTCGCTGCTGTTCGTGGTCGGCGCGCTGTGCGGGCTGGGGCTGATGAGCCTGCCGCTGGCGATGGCGCTGCTGGTGGCGGCGGCGGTGCTGGGCAACCAGACCAACTACACCATCGGCCGCCATGTCGGGCCGCGCGTGTTCGCCTGGCCGCAGTCGCGCTGGTTCAACCGCGCTGCCTTCGACCGCATGCACGCCTTCTACGAGCGCTATGGCGGTGTGACCATCGTGCTGGCGCGTTTCATGCCGTTCCTGCGCACCTTCGCGCCCTTCGTCGCCGGCGTGGCGCAGATGACGCGGCGCAAGTTCACGTTCTACGACGTCAGCGGCGGCACCCTGTGGGTGTGCAGCCTGACGCTGGCCGGCTACCTGTTCGGCAACGTGCCATGGGTCAAGGCCAACCTCGGCACCATCATCTGGCTGATGATCGGCGTGCCAGGGGTGCTGGTGCTGTTCGGCGCCTGGAAGGCGCGGCGCGCGGCGGCGGATGTCAACGCCGCCAAATAGAGGGGCGAACGGTCCGCCGTCACAGGCATTTCCCCCTCTCGCGCCTGGGCGGGAG
>JACZKT010000639.1 GCA_014859905.1 Rubrivivax sp. | reverse complement strand
GTGCCGAGCAGGAAGCCCACCAGGTACAGCCATTCCATCGACAACCAGCCCAGCCACCAGGCCAGCGGCACGCTGGCCGCCGCCAGCGCGGCGCCGCTTTCGCCCACCACGTACACCGGCAGCTTGCGCACGCGGTCCAGCCACACCCCCGAGGGCAGCGACAGCAGCAGGAAGGGCAGCAGCTCGATCGCCGTGAGCAGCCCCATCTGCGTCGGCGTGGCGTGCAGCAGCACCGCCGCGGTCAGCGGCAGCGCCAGCATCATCACCTGGTTGGCGAAGGAGCTGGTGAGGATGGAACTCCACAGCCGCAGGTAGATGCGGTCGCGCCAGAGGTCGTCCGCCGGCAGAGCAGGCAGGCCCAGGCGCAGCGGCAGCTTGGGCCACCTCAAGGGCGGCTCACGAGCGGTAGTCGGCGTTGATGCTGACGTAGTCGTGCGACAGGTCGCAGGTCCACACCGTGGTCTCGGCCGGACCGCGATGCAGGTGCACGCGCACGACGATCTCGCTTTGCTTCATGACGCGCTGGCCGTCTTCCTCGCGGTAGTCGGGGCGGCGGCCGCCCTCGTGCACGACGTGCACGTCGTCCAGGTAGAGGTCGATCAGGCTCTGGTCGAGGTCGGCGATGCCGGCGTAGCCGACCGCGGCGAGGATGCGGCCGAGGTTGGGATCGCTGGCGAAGAAGGCCGTCTTCACCAGCGGCGAGTGCGCGATGGCATAGGCGGCGAGCCTGCACTCGGCCTCGCTGCGGCCACCCTGCACCTGCACGGTGATGAACTTGGTGGCGCCTTCACCGTCGCGCACGATGGCCTGCGCCAGCTGCTGCGACACGGCGACCACGGCGTCGCGCAGCGCGCGGCCCTCGGCCGAGTCGAGCGCGGTGATCGGCGCATGGCCGGCGCGCTGCGTGGCCATGAGCACGAAGGAATCGTTGGTCGAGGTGTCGCCGTCGATGGTGATGCGGTTGAAGCTGAGGTCGGCGGCTTCGCGCAGCAGCGGCTGCAGCAGCGCCGGCGCGATGACGGCGTCGGTGGCCATGAAGCCCAGCATCGTCGCCATGTCGGGCCGGATCATGCCGGCGCCCTTGCTGATGCCGGTGACGGTGACGGTGCGGCCGCCGATGGCGACCTGGCGCGAGGCCGCCTTGGGCAGCGTGTCGGTGGTCATGATGCCGGCAGCGGCTTCGGCCCAGGCGGCGCCGTCGGCCGGCCCCAATGCGGCCACGATGGCCGGCAGCGCGGCCTCGATACGTTCCACCGGCAGCGTCTCCATGATCACGCCGGTGGAAAACGGCAGCACCTGCTGCACATCGACACCCAGCTTCGCGGCCAGGGCCAGGCAACTGCGGCGCGCCCGCGCCAGGCCATCGGCACCGGTGCCGGCGTTGGCGTTGCCGGTGTTGACGAGCAGCGCGCGCACGCCCGGGCCCTGCGCCAGGTGCTCGCGGCACAGCTGCACCGGTGCGGCGCAGAAGCGGTTGCGGGTGAAGACACCGGCCACGGCAGCGCCTTCGTCCAGCGCGAACACCACCAGATCACGCCGGTTGGGCTTGCGCACGCCGGCCATGGCGACGCCGATGCGCAGCCCGGGGACCGCGTACAGCGACAGGGGATCGGGTGCGCTGAGATTGACAGGCATGGCGTTGACGAGGGGAGGGCTGAGCCGGCGATTGTAGGCAGCGCACCCTTCGCGGTCCGCAAACGACAAACCCCGCCGCCGCGGGGTTTGCGTATGCGCCGCGGGCGCCAATGACGCCGGGCCGCGCGGCCCTCAGGCCAGCCTGCCGTGGCAGTTCTTGTACTTCTTGCCGCTGCCGCAAGGGCAGGGTTCATTGCGCCCGACCTTGCGCACCGGTGCCTCGCCCAGCAGCCCGGTATCGGCCACCTGCGACACGCCGCCGTCCTCGGTGGGCGCGGTGTAGGTGATGTTGGACAGCTGCCCGGCCTGCTGCTCCAGCGCCAGCGCGGCCTCGGCGGCTTCGTCCTGGCTCTGGATGCGCACCGTCATCAGCACGCGCGTGACTTCCAGCTTGACCACGTCGAGCAGCTGCGAGAACAGCTCGAAGGCTTCGCGCTTGTACTCCTGCTTCGGGTTCTTCTGCGCGTAGCCGCGCAGGTGGATGCCCTGGCGCAGGTAGTCCAGCGCCGCCAGGTGTTCGCGCCAGTGGCTGTCGATGCTCTGCAGCAGCACCATGCGCATGAAGGGCGTGAACTGCTCGCTGCCGACGTAGTCGACCTTGGCCTTGAAGTGCACATCGGCGGCAGCCACCACCTTGTCGAGGATGTCCTGGTCGGTGATCGAGTCGCTCTTGTCGACTTCGCCCTTGAGGTCGATGTCGAGCTGCCATTCGTCCTTCAGCACCTGCTGCAGTCCGTCCAGGTCCCACAGCTCTTCCAGGCTTTCGGCCGGCACGTAGGTGCGTACGACGTCGGTCATGGCGCTCTTGCGCAGGTTGCCGATCTGGTCGTCCAGGCTGGCCGCTTCGAGGATCTCGTTGCGCTGCTGGTAGATGACCTTGCGCTGGTCGTTGGAGACGTCGTCGTATTCCAGCAGCTGCTTGCGGATGTCGAAGTTGCGCGCCTCGACCTTGCGCTGCGCGCTTTCGATGCTGCGGTTGACGATGCCGGCCTCGATGGCCTCGCCCTCGGGCATCTTCAGCCGCTCCATGATCGCGCGCACGCGGTCACCGGCGAAGATGCGCATGAGCTGGTCGTCCAGGCTCAGGTAGAAACGGCTGGCGCCGGGGTCGCCTTGGCGCCCCGAGCGGCCGCGCAGCTGGTTGTCGATGCGGCGGCTTTCGTGGCGCTCGGTGGCCACGATGCGCAGGCCGCCGGCGGCCTTGACCTGTTCGTGCAGGCTCAGCCATTCGTCCTTGAGTTTCTGCGCCCGCGTCTGCTTCTCTTCATCGGACAGGCTGGTGTCGGCCTGCAGGAACTGGATCTGCTTCTCGACATTGCCGCCGAGCACGATATCGGTGCCGCGGCCGGCCATGTTGGTGGCGATGGTGATCATCTTCGGCCGCCCGGCCTGGGCCACGATCTCGGCTTCCTTCGCGTGCTGCTTGGCGTTGAGCACCTGGTGCGGCAGCTTGACCTTCGTCAGCAGGTCCGAGATGAGCTCGGAATTCTCGATCGAGGTCGTGCCCACCAGCACCGGCTCGCCGCGTTCGTAGCAGTCGCGGATGTCGTTGATGACGGCGTCGTACTTCTCCTTGGCGGTCTTGTAGATGAGGTCGTTGTCGTCCTTGCGGATGGTCGGCATGTTGGGCGGAATGACCACCGTCTCCAGGCCGTAGATTTCCTGGAATTCGTAGGCCTCGGTGTCGGCGGTGCCGGTCATGCCGGCGAGCTTGCCGTACATGCGGAAGTAGTTCTGGAAGGTGACCGAGGCCAGCGTCTGGTTCTCGCTCTGGATCTGCACGCCTTCCTTGGCTTCCACGGCCTGGTGCAGGCCGTCGCTCCAGCGCCGGCCCGTCATCAGGCGGCCGGTGAATTCGTCGACGATGACCACTTCGCCGTTCTGCACCACGTAGTGCTGGTCGCGGTGGTACAGGTGGTTGGCGCGCAGCGCCGCGTACATGTGGTGCATGAGCGCGATGTTGGACGGGTCGTACAGGCTCGCGCCCTCGGCCAGCAGGCCGCTTTCACCGAGCAGCCGCTCGGCGTTCTCGTGGCCGGCCTCGGTGAGGTAGATCTGGTGGCTCTTCTCGTCGACCGTGAAGTCGCCGGCGTCGATGACGCCTTCGCCGGTGCGCACGTCCTCCTCGCCGATCTGCTTCTTCAGGCCCGGCACGATGGCGTTGATGCGCACATAGGTCTCGGTGTGGTCCTCGGCCTGGCCGCTGATGATGAGCGGCGTGCGCGCCTCGTCGATGAGGATCGAGTCCACTTCGTCGACGATGGCGTAGTTGAGGCCGCGCGCGACGCGGTCGCGCACCTCGAGCACCATGTTGTCGCGCAGGTAGTCGAAGCCGAACTCGTTGTTGGTGCCGTAGGTCACGTCGGCGGCGTAGGCGGCCTGCTTCTGCTCGCGGTCCATGCCGGGCACGTTGACACCGACGGTGAGGCCCAGGAAGGAGTAGATCTGCCCCATCCATTCGGCGTCGCGGCGCGCCAGGTAGTCGTTGACGGTGACCACGTGCACACCCTTGCCGGCGATCGCGTTCAGGTACACCGGCAGCGTGGCCATCAGCGTCTTGCCCTCGCCGGTGCGCATCTCGGCGATCTTGCCCTGGTGCAGCGCGATGCCGCCGACGAGCTGGACGTCGAAGTGGCGCATCTTCAGCGTGCGCTTGCTGGCTTCGCGCGCCACCGCAAAGGCCTCGGGCAGCAGTTCGTCCAGCGTCACGCCGGCGGCGCAGCGTTGGCGGAACTCGTCGGTCCGGGCGCGCAGTTCGGCGTCGGAGAGTTTCTCGAAGCGCGGCTCGAGCGCGTTGATGCTCTCCACGGTGCGCCGGTACGTCTTCAGCAGGCGGTCGTTCCGGCTGCCGAAAATCTGGGTCAGGATCTTGGGGAACATGCGGCGTGGTGGCTGGAGTGGGACGGGTCCGGCGCGGGCCCATGACCCAGGCGGGTCTGGGACAGCGACGCGGGAAAGACGGCTATCTGTGGCCGAAAGGGCCACCTGCAAGGCAGCCCGTGCAGCGGGCAACAGGGCCGCCGGCGCGCGCTGGGCGCAAGGGGCGAGGAGCACTTAAGTTTAGCACCCGGCCCTCGGCCTGCCTGGCCCGGGAACGGCCGCCAGCGCACCGATCCCGCTCGTGTCACAGACCGGCATCGCTAGACTAGGGTCATGTCCGCTTCGGTCTGGAATGCCACACCGCTGGCCACCGCACTGGGTCACAGCGAGCCGCTCAACAGCCTGCTGCGGCGCATGCATGACTCGCGCGCGCGCCTGGAGGCCGTCGCCGGCCTGCTGCCGGAGTCGATGCGGCCCGCGGTGCGGCCGGGTCCGCTGGACGACGCCGGCTGGGTGCTGCTGGTCGCCGACTCGTCGTCCGCCGCCAAGC
>JACZKT010000638.1 GCA_014859905.1 Rubrivivax sp. | reverse complement strand
ACCCAGCAGCAGCGTCATGCCGACACCGATGCCGAACAGCGCCGGCCACGGCCCCGGTGCCGGCAGCGCCGAGTCCACCAGGCCGGCCAGCAACCAGACGAAGACGAAGTGCACCGCCAGACCGATCAGCACCCCGGCGGCGCTGGCCAGCAGGCCGACGAGCCCGAACTCCAGCGTGTAGGCGCCGGCGATGCGCCGCTGCGACATGCCCAGCACGCGCAGCATGGCGCAGTCGTCGAGGTGCCGCGACGCGAACTCGCGCGCCGCGATGCCCACCGCCACCGCGGCCAGCAGCGCCGCCAGCAGCGCCACCAGGTTGAGGAATTTCTCGGCGCGGTCCAGCGTCAGCTGCATCTCGGGGCGGCCGCTTTGCAGCGACTCGACACGCACGCCGCGCAGCGGCACGGCCTTGATGCGCTCTTCGGCGTAGTCCACGAAGGCACGCACGGCCGCGTTGGCGCGGCCGGCGCTCCAGTCGTCGGGGGCGGCCACGGCGAGCCGGTAGTTGACGCGGCTGGCCGGCTGCACGAGTCCGGTGTCTTCGAGGTCGGCCTGCGCCAGCATGACGCGCGGCGCGAAGCTGGTGAAACCGCCGCCGCGGTCGGGTTCGGCAACGATGATGCGGGCGATCTCCAGTTCGGCGTCGCCGAGCAGCAAGGGGTCCCCCACGTGCAACTGCAGCGCGTCCAGCAGCGCGGTGTCGACCCACACGGTACCGGCCTCGGGCGCCGCGGCCACCGTCTGCACCGGGCCGCCGGCGGCGCTGCGCAACTGCAGTTCGCCGCGCAGCGGGTAGGTCTCGCTCACGGCCTTGACGGCCACCAGCCGCGTCGCGCCGCCCAGCTCATCGGGTGCCCGGCCCATGCTCGGGAAGCCGGTGCTGGAGCCCATGCGCAGGCCCAACTGCGCCGCCTTGGCCGCCAGCTCCGGCGGTGGCGGCCGGTCGCTGCTGACCACCGCGTCGCCGCCCAGCAGTTGCCGCGCATTGCGCTCCAGGCCGCTGCTCAGGCGGTCGGCGAAGAAGCCCACCGCGGTGAGCGCGGCCACGGCCAGCATCACGGCCACGGCAAGCAGGCGCAACTCGCCGGCGCGGAAGTCGCGCAGCGTCTGGCGCCAGGCCAGGGCGCGGATGGAAGGCGGGCGCAAGGTCGACATGCCGCCACGGTAGCCGAAAGCGCGCGGCCGCGGCGCGGTGCGCTGAATAGACCGTGCAAGGCGGTTCAACTGCGGACCGGGGCGCGGGTGCTTCAATGGCGGCATGACCACGCTGCCTCCCCTGTTCCTGTCCCACGGCTCGCCGATGATCGCGCTAGAGCCGCGCGCGGCCGGGTCCTTCATGCAGGCCCTGGGCCCGGCCATCGACGCCACCTTTGGCCGGCCGCGGGCGATCCTGGCCGTCTCGGCGCACAGCCTGACGCGCGAGCCGGTGCTGCTGGCCGCGCCGCGGCACGAAGCCATGTACGACTTCGGCGGCTTCGACCCGCGGCTGAACGAGATGCGCTACGACGCACCCGGCGCCCCCGAGCTGGCCGCGCGCGTGGCTGCGCTGCTGCAGGCCGCCTTCGCTGCCCTCGTGCACGGGGATGCCGGCGGCCTGGACCATGGCATCTGGACGCCGCTGCGCTACCTGTACCCGGGCGCAGACGTCCCGGTGCTGCCGCTGGCCTGGCCGCCGCACTGGAAGCCGGCGCAGCTGTTCGCGCTCGGCCAGGCGCTGGCGCCGCTGGCCGACGAAGGCGTGCTCGTCGTCGGCAGCGGCAGCATCACGCACAACCTGCGGCGTGTCTTTCTCGGCGGGCTGCGGCCGGACGCAGACGCGCCGGCCACCGCCGAGAGCACGGCCTTTCGCGACTGGTTCGCCGAGCGCAGTGCGGCCGCCGACTGGGAAGCGCTGTTCGACTACCGCCAGCGCGCACCGCACGCGGCGCTGATGCACCCCACCGACGAACACCTGCTGCCCTGGTTCGTCGCCGCCGGTGCCGGCGGCCGCCAGGCGGCCACGCGCATCCACGCCAGCCTGACTTACGGCGACCTGGGCATGGATGCCTACGCCTTCGGCCCCGCGGCGGCGCGGCTGGCGGCGTAGGCGCGGCTGGCCAATTGATCTTGGGGCGTTCCGGCGGCTCGAGGATCTGGAGGACCGGGAGAGTACTGCACGGTGCCGCGGGTCACTCCTCCGCCCTTGAGCAGGCCGCGCGCGACGATCTCCTTCATGATCTCCGTCGTGCCGCCGTAGATGCGCTGCACGCGCGCATCGACCCAGGCGCGAGCGATCGGGTATTCGCGCATGTAGCCGTAGCCGCCAAACAGCTGCAGGCACTCGTCCAGCACTTTGAACTGCATCTCGGTGCACCAGAACTTGGCTACGCTGGCGGTGGCGGTGTCCAGCGTGCCGGCCAGGTGACGACGCAGGCAGTCATTGAGGAAGCTGCGCGCAACCAGCGTGTTGGCGTGGCAGTCGACCAGCCGATGGCGCACGGTCTGCTTGTCAGACAAGGGCGCACCGAAGGCCTGCCGCTGCATCACATGCTCGCGCGCCCACTGCACTGCAGCCTCCATCGTGGCCACGGCGGTGATGGCCACCAGCAGGCGCTCTTGCGGCAGCTCGTTCATCATGGCCTTGAAGCCGGCACCTTCTTCGCCCAGCAGCGCGTCGGCACCCACATCGAGGTCCGTGAAGAACAGCTCGCTGGTGTCCTGCGCATGCATGCCCAGTTTGTCCAGACGCTTGCCGCGGCTGAAGCCCTTCAGCGTGGTGTCCACCAGCAGCAGACTGACGCCCTTCGCGCCGCGGGACGGATCGGTCTTTGCGGCCAGCAGCAGCAGGTCGGCGATCTGGCCGTTGGAGATGAAGAGCTTCTGGCCGTTGATGCGCCAGCCGCCGCCCCGCGGTGCGGCATGCGTACGGATGGCAGCCAGGTCGCTGCCGGCACCGGGCTCGGTCATGCCGATGGCGGCAATGACCTCGCCGCTGGCCATGCGCGGCAACCACTGCTGCTTCTGCGCCTCGCTGCCGTGGTGCACCAGGTAGGGCGCGACGATGTCGCTGTGCAGGTAGAAGAGCGGCCCGGTGGCACCGGCGCGCGCCATCTCCTCCACCACGATGGCGCTGTAACCGAAGTCCACGCCGGCTCCGCCATAGGCCTCGGGCACGGTCAGGCACAACAGGCCCAGCTCACCCGCGCGGCGCCACAAGGCCTTGGGCACCTGCCCCTCACGCTCCCACTGCGCATGGTGGGGCATGACCTCGTCTTTCACGAAGCGGCGCACAGTGGCCCGAAAGGCCTGGTGTTCGCTCGTGTCCAGCGGGGCCGTGCTCGGGTACAGATCGTCGTGCATGGTTTGCTTGGTCCTCGGTCATTCGCCGTCGGGTTGCACCAGGGCCCAACCCTGGTTCAGCACCACGACCTCGCGCTCGCGCGCAGTGGCCCGGAACCGCAGCGTCTGTGCGTCACGCCAGAACTCGCAGGCCAAGGTCTCCCCGGGGTACAACGGAGCGGTGAAACGCGCGCGCAGGGTCAGAAGGCGCTCGGGCTGTGCCCGGCAGAAGGTGTTCACCAACAGCAGACCCATCACGCCGAAGCTGCACATGCCATGCAGGATGGGCCGCTCGAAGCCGGCACTGCGGGCGGCGGCGGGCTCCACATGAAGAGGGTTGGGGTCCGACAACTGGCGATACAGCAGGCTTTGATGCGCCAGGATGCGCCTGACGACCACCACGTCGGGAGCGCGCGTGGGCAGGGGCGGCAGCGCGTCTTCGGCTGCTTCGCCCAGTTGCCGCAGCGGCTCGCCTGGCGGGCTGAAACCGCCGTCGCCACGCGCCACCACGGTGGTCCAGGCGCGGCTGTAGGCCTGGCCGGTATGGGCATCCTGCAATTGTCGCTCCACGACGAAGGCGGCCCCGCGTTCAGCGCCGCGGTCCTCGACCCGGCAGATGCGGTGTTTCGCCACCACCTCTCCCGCCGCTGGCAAGGGCCGCACCCAACGCACCGACTCCTCGCCGTGCACCAGGCGCCGCCAGTCCAGGCCGCTGTCGGGCTGACGCATCCAGAAGCCGGGATCGCCCAGCACGGCGCACAGGGTGGGCAGGGCCTGCAAGCCCGGTTCGTAGAGGAAGCGCAACTGCGTGTCGTCCCAGGCTTCGGCGTCCTGCCCTGCGCCCACCGCCAGGGCGTAGAGGATGGTCTCGCGCGCACTCCAGGCCTGCCGCATCGTGGGCAGGGCCCGCCGCAGCAGGGCCTGAGGATCGATCACGCAGGCGGCGCGCCGAATGTGCCGACCAGCGCGTCGGCTGCGCTCGCAAACGGCCGCGCACCCTCGGCGCGGGCAATCTGGGCCCAGTGCGCGGCCACGTATTCCGGGCTGACGGCGTCGGCCGGCGCATGCACGCCCAGGCCTTCGACGATACGCACGGTGGAGAAGTAGCCCGCTCCAGCGGCCAGGATGACGCCGCTTTCAGTGCAGGCCTCGCTAGCCAGCCAGGCCACACCGGCGGCCACGCGGTCTGGCGTGGCCTCGCCCAGCATGCGCGCAAACGGCAGGCCCTCGGTCATGCGCGTCAGCGCCACCGGCGCGACGGTGTTGACGCGGATGCCGTACTTCGCGCCCTCGGCCTTGAGCGTGTTCATCAGGCCCACCACGCCGAGCTTGGCGGCGCTGTAGTTGCTCTGCCCGAAGTTGCCGTACAGCCCGGCCGCCGATGTGGTCATGACGATGCGGCCGTACTGCTGGGCCTGCATGGGCACCAGGGCCGCGCGCGAGCACCAGGCCGAGCCCAGCAGGTGCACGCGGACCACGGCTTCGAAGTCGGCCGGCTCCAGCTTGTGCAGGGTCTTGTCGCGCAGGATGCCGGCATTGTTGATGAGCACGTCGAGCCGGCCGTGGGCCTGCAACGCGGCATCGACCAGGCGCTGCGCGCCTTCGGGCTTGGAGATGTCGTCGAAGTTGGCCAGGGCACGACCGCCAGCGGCCTCGATCTCGGCCACCACCTGGCGTGCTGCCGCGGTGTCGCCGCCGATGCCGCCGATGCTGCCGCCGAGGTCGTTCACCACCACGGTGGCGCCGCGTGCGGCCAGCAAGAGGGCGTGGGCGCGGCCCAGGCCGCCGCCTGCGCCGGTGATCACGGCAACGCGGCCGTCGAAACGGATGGGGTTCATCAGGCGGGGGTCTCCTGTCGGGGGCTGCCGTAGAGCGCGTCGATGGCGGCAGCGTATTTCTCGGCAATGCTCTTGCGCTTGATCTTCAGTGTGGCGGTGACTTCGCCGTCGTCGTGATCCAACTCCTTGGACAGCAGATGGAACTTGCGCACCTGCTGCACCTGCGGCATGCGCGCGTTCACGCGGTCGACCTCGGCCTGCATCAGGTCACGCACACCTTCGTGCTCGGCCAGGCTGCGGAAGTGCGTGTAGGCCAGGCCGTGTTCCTCAGCCCACTTGCCCACCGTGTCGAGGTCGATCTGGATCAGCGCGGCGACGAAAGGCCGGCGGTCGGCGACGATGACCGCCTCCTTGATGTAGGCGCTGAATTTCAGTGCGTTCTCGATCTCGCTGGGTGTGATGTTCTTGCCGCCGGCGGTGATCATGATGTCCTTCTTGCGGTCGACGATGCGGATCTCGTCGCCGTCCGGACCCGCCACCACCTGCACCACGTCGCCGGTGTGCAGCCAGCCTTCGGCGTCGATGGCCTCGCGCGTGGCATCCTCGTTGCGGTAGTAGCCCTTGAACACCGTGGGCCCGCGCACCAGCAGCTCGCCGTCACCGGCGACGCGCAGCTCCACGCCCGGGATGGCCGTGCCCACGGTGCCCAGCGGCGAGGCGCCGCTGCGCTGCACCGCGACGACTCCCGCGGTCTCGGTCATGCCGTAGCCCTCGCGCACCGGCACCCCCAAGGCGCGGAAGAAGCGCAGCATGTCCGGCGCGATCGGCGCCGCGCCGGACAGTGCGAGACGGCAGCGCCGCAGGCCGATGAAGTTGGTCAGCGCGCGCAGCACCAGCCACCACCACAGCCCGTGCTTCAGCCGCTGCGCCAGGCTCCAGCGTTCGGGCGGCAGGTCGGCGAAGGGCAACACGGCGTCCAGCGCGCGCTGGTACAGCGCGCGGCGCAGGCCGCCGGCCTCACGCGCCTTGATCTCGATCGACGCGTGCAGCTTCTCCCAGATGCGCGGCACGCCCAGGAACAGCGTCGGCGCGATCTCGCGCAGGTCGCCCTGGACGGTGCGCAGGCTCTCGGCGAAGTTCACCACCGCGCCGCTGCTCAGCGGCAGGTAGACGGTGTAGATCTGCTCGGCGACATGGCACAGCGGCAGGTAGGACACCGTGCTGTCGGCCGCTGTGCAGCGGTAGATGGCGTCGGTGCCGGCGGCCATCGCGGCGATGTTGCCGTAGCTGATCATCGCCGCCTTGGGCCGCCCGGTGGAGCCGCTGGTGAAGATCATCAGTGCCGTGTCGTCCTTGACCTGGCGTGCCAGCGCCTCGTCGACGACGCGCGGCCGCTCGTGCTCGAACGCGGCACCGAGTGCGGTCACCTCCTCGAAGGTCAGCAGGTCGTCGACACGGTAGTGGCGCAGCCCACGCGGGTCCATGACGACCAGGTGGGTCAGCGCCGGCAGCCGCTCGCGCGCCTCCAGCACCTTGTCGAGCTGTTCCTGATCCTCGCAGACGACGATGCGTGCGTCGGCGGCCTGCAGCAGGTACTCCACCTCGACCGCCGGCGACGTCGGGTAGATGCCCACGGTGACCGCGCCGACGAGGCCGCAGCCGAGCTGCGCGAACACCCACTCCTGGCGGTTCTCGCTGACGATCGCGCAGTGCCCGCCATCGGGCAGCCCCAGTTTGACCAAGCCGAGCCCGAAGTGGCGCGCCGCGCGCTCGTAGCCGGCCCAGGTGACCGGCGCCCAGATCCCGAACTCCTTCTGGCGCAGCGCCACCGCATCGGGTCGCGCCTGCGCCCAGTGGCGCAGCTGCTGCGGCAGCGTCAGCGAGCCGATGTCCGCGTGCACGCTCACGACAGCCAGCGCTTGCGGCGCTTGTAGTGCTTGACGTCGCGGAAGCTGGCCAGCGCATCGCCGGCCTCGCCGTAGCCGAGGTAGAAGCGCTGCACGTCGGGGTCGTTCATCAGCCGCGCGGTCGGCCCGTCGATCACGATGCGGCCGGTCTCCATGATGTAGCCATAGTGCGCAATCCCGAAGGCGGCAACAGCGTTCTGCTCCACCAGCAGCATCGCCACGCCCTGCTCGCGGTTGATGCGCGCGATGATTTGGAAGATGTCTTGCACGACCAGCGGCGCCAGGCCCAGCGACGGCTCGTCCAGCAACATCAGCGAAGGCCGCCCGAGCAGCGCGCGGCCGATCGCCAGCATCTGCTGCTCGCCGCCGGACAAGTAGCCCGCACGCTGTGCGCGGCGTTCCTGCAGGCGCGGGAAGTACTCGTAGATCAGCGCCGGGTCGGCCTTGGCCTCGCCGCTGGGGCGGCCGATCAGCGCATTGCCGGCAGCGACCAGGTTCTCGTCCACCGTCAGATCCTCGAAGACATGCCGGCCCTCGCGCACATGCGCGATGCCGCGACGCGCCAGCAGGTGCGGCGCCACCGCGTCGATGCGCAAGCCGCGGTAGCGGATGGCGCCGCTGCGCAGCTGGCCGTTCTCCAGCGGCAGCAGGCCGGACACGGCTTTCAGCGTGGTCGTCTTGCCGGCGCCGTTGCTGCCCAGCAGCGCGACGATCTGTCCCGCAGGCACCGCCAGCGACAGCCCACGAAGCACCTGCACCGTGTGGTGGTACACGACTTCGATGTTCTCAATGGCCAGCACCGGCGAAGCCGCCGCGGGCGCTGCCGCGACGGCCTCCTCCAGCGTGGTCCCGGCAGGGCTCACGAGGTGCGGATCCAGTCGCTGGCCGGTTGGAACAGCTTGGTGCCGGCGTCGTAGCTGTAGATGCGGCCGATCGGGATCTGGTGGCCCTTCAGCGACACCGGCACGCCGACGATGCCGCCGGTGTTCCAGTTGTCGATCGACTCCAGCGCCGCCTTCATGTTCGGCCCTGTCAGCGGCTTGTTGGCCTTCAGGCAGCGGTCCAGGACCTCGGCGAAGATCGAGCCGACCAGCCAGCCGTGGGTGTAGAAGAGCGGGACGTAGCTCATGTTCGGCCTCGCCTTGGCAGCGAAGTCCTTGATCGCCTGCATGCCCGGCGCGCCGGCGGTGTCGTAGCTGTAGCGGTAGGGCATCACGCCCATCCAGCCCTGGCCGGCCTCGCCCATCGCGTCGACGGTGGTCTTGTCCATGCTCCAGATGGTCCCCATGGACTTGGTCGCCATGCCGGCTTCCTTCATCTGCTTCATGAACTCCGGGATCGGTGCCAGCACGTAGCCGTGGAAGATCACGTAGTCGGGCCGTGCGCGGCGCAACCTTGCGACCTCGGCCGAGACGTCCACCGCGCCGGGCTTGGTGACGATCTCCATCACCACCGGGATGCCGAGCTTCTGCGCGTGCGCCTTGCCGCCGGCGATGGGATCGCGGCCGAACTCGGTGTCGCTGTAGACGATGGCCACCGAGGGCTTGGCGCCGCCGCTGGCCTGGCGGTTGATGAACTCGAGCAGGATCTCGATCATCGCCTGGTAGGTCGGCCCGGCCATGAAGTAGTAGGGCACCTTCACCGGGTCGGCCAGGTCCGAAGCGAACGAGGGGCTGCTGGTGAGCGTGCTGCCGAGCTGGCTGACCTCTTGCGCCGCCGCCTTGGCCCAGGCCGTGGAGTCGCCGTAGAAGACCGGCGGCTGGTGCGCGCCCATGATCTTCTTGAACACCGACATCGCCTGGTCCATCTTGTAGCCGGAGTCTTCGCCGATGTAGCGCAGCCGGCGACCGCCGCCGACGCCGCCATTGGCGTTGCGCCACTCGCAGTAGTCGCCCAGGCCCTGGTGAAGGCCGACGCCGGCGAAGGCGAAGACGCCGGTGATCGGCGGCGCAGCACCGACGACGATGTCACCGCTTTGCGCGATGGCCGTCGTCAGCGGCAACGCCGACAGGCCGGCGGCGCCCAGGCCGGCCTGCACGAGGCGGCGCCGCGTGGGGTCGAGATGCGGGGTGCGGGTCTTGTTCATGCTCATGTCTCCTTCGTGGGTGGGGGCGGTCTGCCGGTTCAGGCCCTGAAGGGCCAGAGGTGGAAGAAGCGACGCACGCGGCGCCAGATCTCGAGCAGCCCGTGCGGCTCGAAGACGAGGAAGCCGATGATCAGCAGGCCGAACACGACCTGCTGCACGGGTGACAGGATCTCGACGGCGCGTGGCGCCCACTGCGCGATGAACGACACGACGGCGCGCAGCGCCTCGGGCACCAGCGTCATGAACACCGCGCCGAGGATGCTGCCCAGCGTGTTGCCCAGGCCGCCGACGATGATCGCCGCCAGGTAGAAGATCGACAGCTGCAGCGTGAAGTACTCGGGCGTCATCGCCCGGTAGTAGTAGGCCAGCAGCGCGCCCGCGACACCGGCGTAGAACGAGCCGATCGCGAACGCGGCCAGCTTGTAACGCAGCAGGTCGATGCCCAGTACCTCGGCCGAGATGTCCTTGTCGCGGATGGCGATGAAGGCGCGGCCGACGCGCGTGCGGAACAGGTTGCGCGCCGCCAGCAGCAGTGCCACCGCGCAGGCGCCGATCAGCCAGGCCATGCGCTGGTCGGTGTCCAGCTTCACGCCCAGCAGCTCGGCCGGCGGCACGTTGACGCCGCGCACACCACCGGTGACGCTGTCCCATTCGCGGAACACGTAGACCAGCAGGAACTGCATCGCGAGCGTAGCCACCGCCAGGTACAGGCCCTTGATGCGCAGGCTGGGCATGCCGACGACCACGCCCAACGCCGCCGCGAACAGCCCGGCCAGCGGCAGCGTCAGCACGAAGGGCAGCCCGCGCTGCGCGAAGTAGGCCGCGGTGTAGCAGCCCACGCCCATGAACGCGGCGTGGCCGAGCGAAATCAGCCCGGTGTAGCCGGTCATGATGTTGAGGCCGGCCGACGCGATGACGTGGATGCCCAGCACGCAGGCCAGTCCCACGAGGTAGCCGCTGCCCAACAGCGGGAACAGCACCAGCGCGACCAGCAGCACCGCAAACCAGGCGCGCGCAACCGGCGTCGGGAACAAACTCTCGTCGTGCCGGTAGCTTTCGCGGAAGTCGCCGATGCGCATGTTCTGCAGTCTCCGATGAACGGCTACAGCCGTTCGATCTGGCGGGTGCCGAACAGCCCGTAGGGCCGCACCAGCAGGATCACCAGCACGACGACGTAGGGCACGATGTCGCGCACCTTGCCGCCGAGGTAGCCGGCAGTCAGGCTCTCCAGCAGCCCGATCACCAGGCCGGCGACGATGGCCCCGGCGATGCTGTCCAGCCCGCCGAGGATGATGACCGCCAGCACGCCGAGTGCGGCGCCGCCGAGCGCCGGCGACAGGCTGGTCATCGACGCGACGACGATGCCGGCGACCGCGCCGACGAGCCCGGCGAAGACCCAGGTCAGCCGCTGCGTGCGCCGCACGTCGATGCCCAGCACGTAGGCGGTGGTCGGGTCGCTGGCGGCGGCGCGCATCGCGATGCCGGTTCGCGAGTAGCGGAAGTACAGCGTGAACAAGGTGATGATCACCGCTGCAAGCGCGAAGCTCCACAGCAGCTGGCCCGGGATCAGCACGTCGCCGACGATCAGCGGCTTGCGCGGCAGCAGCGTCGGCATTTCGTAGTTGCGGCCGCCCCAGACGGCGTCGACGCCGCCGTGCAGCGCGCTGGCCAGGCCGATGGTCGCCATCAGCACCGAGATCACCGGCTGGCCCGACAGCGGGCGCAGGATCGCGCGTTCGACCACCGACGCCGCCAGCGCCACCGCGGCCAGCGTGGCCGGCAGAGCCAGCCACAGGCTCCAGCCCCACATCACGTGGGCGGTGTAGAAGAAATAGGCGCCGAGCATCATGAACTCGCCCATCGCGAAGTTGATGACGCCGGTGCCCTTGTAGATCAGCACGAAGCCCAGCGCGATCAGCGCCAGCAGGCCGCCCGAGAGCAGCCCAATGGCGGCGAACTCGGTCAGCGCAGTCCAGTCGAAACCGGGGTTCATGCCGGCACCGCCACTGCCGTTACCGCCGCGTCGCCCAGGTAGGCCCGCACGACCTCGGGGTTGGCACGCACCTCGGCCGGCGTGCCCTGGCCGATGACCTGGCCGAAGTTCAGCACGACGACATGGTTGGCGATGTCCATCACCAGGCCCATGTCGTGCTCGATCAACAACACGCTGATGCCGCGCTCCTCCTGGATGTCCAGGACAAATCGCGCCATGTCCTCGGTCTCCTCGCGGTTCATGCCGGCCACCGGTTCGTCCAGCATCAACAACTTGGGCCGCATCGCCAGCGCCCGCGCCAGCTCCACGCGCTTTTGCAGCCCGTAGGGCAGCGCGGCCACGCCCTGGTGGCGCACGTGGTCGATCTCCAGGAAGTCGATGACTTCGCGCTCGATCTCCTGGCGCAGCGCCATCTCTTCGCGGCGCGCGCCGCCCAGGTACCACATCGCGGCGAGCGGGTGGGTCTTCAGGCGCGTGTGGCCGCCGAGCTTGATGTTGTCCAGCACCGTCATGCCGCGGAACAGCGCGACGTTCTGGAAGGTGCGCGCCAGCCCCAGTGCCGCGCGCCTGGATGCGCCGAGCGCGCTGATGTCGTCGCCGTCGAAGTGCACGCGGCCCTGCTGCGGCTTGTAGAAGCCGGAGATGGCGTTGAACAGGCTGGTCTTGCCGGCGCCATTGGGGCCGATGACCGCGGTGATCTGCCCCTCTCGCGCGGCCAGCGACACGCCGGACAGCGCCTTGATGCCGCCGAAGGCCAGGTGCAGGTCGTCGACCTGAAGCAGGGGGGTGGTGGTGTGCATCAGCAGAGGCACCTGGATGTTGGCGCCACGATGATGGCGCGACCGGGCGCGCAGCGGCATCGGGGTTGTGCCTGTCTTGCGCGCGCCACGCCCAGCCCTTCAGTCACTGGCCTGCCCGGTGATGTAGACGGTGCCGGTGAAGCTGGAGACAACACCCCCATCCTCGTGCGTGACGTCCACCCGCACCACCGACAAGCGCCGCGAGCGCGAGACCTCCTGAGCGCGGGCGATCAGCGTGTCGCCCGCCGCGGCCGGGCGCTGGTAGGTGATGTGCGCGTCGATGCCGGCCGCCACCACGCCGTGCGAGTTGGCAGCCAGGCCGAAAGCGGTGTCGGCCAGCGTGAAGACCACGCCGCCGTGGCAGGTGCGGTTGAAGTTGAGGTGCTCGTCGGTGAGCGTCAGGCGCAGCTCCACGCAGCCCGCCGACGCCGCCGTGCAGCGGATGCCGGTGCGCTGCACCCAGGGGTCGGCTGCGGCCAGGCGCATCACGCGCTCGCCCTCGGGCGTGCTGACGGCCCGCAGCCGACGGCCTC